>NZ_AKVN02000001.1:3757500-4057500 GCF_000271485.2 Pelosinus fermentans DSM 17108 | reverse complement strand
GCAACACTTGGACCGTGTACATCCACGTCCAATAGGCCGACTTTATAGCCCTGGCTGCTAAGAAATACGGCTAAGTTAGTGGCAATCGTACTTTTCCCGACGCCGCCTTTACCACTCATGACAACGATCTTGTGGTCGACATTCTGCAAGAAATTATTTATTTTTTGGCTTTGTGCTTCAAAATCATGATCTGTAGTAGTTGAGTTACAAGACATTCTAACATCCATCTCCTTTGATTTTGCTGTAAAAATGAGTATATTATTTACCGTGATTCATAGCACCTGGCACGTCGATCACTGCAAGTTTTCCTTCAAGGAAAGCCGCTAGCGCATCCTCTACGCTACCACTCATATCTCCTATGGAATACATGGCGATTTTCCCTGCTTCTAGTACTTTGAAGGCTTTAGGGCCGACATGCCCCGTGATGAGTACGCTAGCTCCAGTTTTGGCTATGGCTTGACCGGCTTGGATACCAGCTCCATGGGAAGCTTCTAGATTTTGTTTGTTTGAAAAGCTTTCCCAAGTGTCTCTTTCCTGATCGAAGATCATAAAAAAATCGGCTCGACCAAATCGAGAATCGAACGCTGCGTGACGGTCTTCACCGTAAGAGGTAATGGCAATTTTCATAGTCTGTTTTCCTCACTTTCGTTTTTTATAGATCATTTGCTAAATCAAGCAGCTTATTTAGCAGTAACTAGTTTTAACCGTGCCGATGTTCTGCCGCAGGTACATGGTTTATGTTCCAATAGAGCCATGTCGCCAGTGCGATAACGAATAAGGGGCATGGCTTCTCTAGAAAGGGTGGTAAGCACTAATTCACCGGGTTGGTTATTAGAAATAATAGAACCAGTGTGAGGGTCAATTATTTCTGGATAAAAATGATCTTCGTGGATGTGTAACCAATTTTGCTTATGGCATTCACCAGCGATTCCTAGATTCATTAACTCTGCCAGCCCATAGATTGTATAAACGGGAATTTGAAATTGTTCTTCCAGGCTTTTGCGTACTGTAGCAGAGCAGTGGTGTGCTTCGCAAAGAATGTTCATGAGAGGTAGGTCGCGGGTAGAAAAACCTGCATTTTTCAAGAAATCTGCTAATTGAAAAAGAATGTCAGGAGTAGAAAAGATAGTCGTAACACCAAAATCCAATAGGGTTTTAATTTGGGAGGTTACATTAGGTAATGGACTGGATATGACTGTAATTCCAATACTTTCTGCAGCTTGTTGTAATGATACAATACTGTCAGTGTCTAAGGATTGGGGCGCAATCATAATCACTGAACTAGTGATTATATGACAGGCAACTAAAGTGCGGCAGAGCATTTCGACTTGGTGAGAAATATCTTGTTGGGTAAATCCCACTGCGGTATTGAAGTCGCTTCTTTGCTGAAATCGAGCAATACCACTTATTGGAATGGTTAACAGCCCAAAAGGATAGTTGTTGGTTAAATCTTTTGAAGTCATGAGGGGCAATTTGCTGATATCATTGATAGTTTGAATTTCATTAGGTGTCAAACCTATAGCTTGCATACGTTCTTGATAAAAACTTGTTTTTTCGTAAGATCGCTCGACTAGCTTTTGTAGTTGCTGGCTTTGTAGTAGTACTTTTTCCGATTCAGTCATAGATTCAATGCCGGTGTTTAATATCAAATAGAGTACCTCCAGATGCTTTTGTTTACTTCATTCTATAAAGAGGCTTTTACTGAAAAATATGGAGTTTTCTCCGAAAAAAGCCAATATTACTTTCAGTTATGGAAACCTCTAAACGTTTTGCAAGGTTATGCCATAGTTTTGTCATCTCTTCTATGACAGCGGCATCCTCCATTTCTAGCACGGTTTTACCGGACTGGACAGCGATGCGAAAGGCATCACTATAGGGAAGTTGGCCCATGATAGGAATGGCTTTACTGTGGCACCAGGCGATAATTTCTCGGGTATTTTCCCGATGCAGTGTACTCTTATTGATGCACACTGCTAAGGGGATTTTGAAATGGGCAACTAAATCGACTAAGCGCTTTAAATCATGTATGCTGGATAAGGAGGGTTCTACCACAGCCAGTGCTAAACTGGCACCCGATAAGGCGGCGATAGCTGGGCAACCGATACCTGGAGGACCATCCGTGATCATGAGAGGGAATTTCTTAGCTTTTGCAATTTTTTTGCCTTCTTGCCGTACTTTACTAACCAGTTTTCCTGAGTTCTCCACCGATAGACCAAGTTCAGCATAGATTAACTGACCCAAATGAGTATCAGCTAAAAACCAATGACCAGCTTGTTTTTCCAGCATGGAAATGGCATGTTCAGGGCAATTGAAGGCACATACGCCGCATCCCTCACAATTAAAGGGTGTAGTGATGACACCTGCAGTAATGGCCCCAAAACGACATAAGTCAGTACATTGGCCGCAAGAAGTGCATTTGTTTTCATCAACATTTGGTTCAAAACCAGCTTTAAATTCATGGGTTTCACGGATGATGGCACCGCTGACTAAGTGAAGGTTAGCGGCGTCTACGTCACAATCTATTAGCACTTTTTGTGGCGACAGAAAGGCGAGGGCAGCACTGATGCTAGTTTTGCCAGTACCGCCTTTGCCGCTGACAATGACTAATTCTTTCATATTCCCTCACTCCCTTTGGCATTTAGTTGGCTCCAGATAGTAGCGGCGACAGCTTGAAATTCATCAGGTATGAAGCCGGCAGCATATTCTTTGGCAAAGGAAAAACTATGGGGTATTTTTGCCAATACTGGAATTTGGCGAATGTGGCACAAAGATTCAATACTTTCATCGCCGATATTTTCGTCACTTTTATTAATAACTACACCTGTAGGTATATTGAGCAGATGGGTAATATTCATTGCCAATTCCAGATCGTGCTTGCCAAAGGGGGTGGGCTCCGTGACCAGAATGCAAAAGTCACTATCTTTGATGGCAGTAACCATAGAGCAGGAGGTACCAGGCGGACAATCAAGTAGGATATCACCCGCAAGATGAGAGACTTTTTCTTTTATGGCTTTAATAAGAGGCACAGCACTGGGGGTGCCGATGTCTAATGAGCCACTTAGGAATTGAATAGCAGGAAAGATTGGTGAAGTTCCAGTCGTGATGGTGCCAATAAGTTTCTTATCTTCTGTAATGGCACCTTGCTGACAAGCTAGAATGCAACCGCCACAACTATGACATAATTCGTTAAATAATAGCGCTGCTCCGCCAGAAATTGCAATGGCATTAAATAGGCAGACAGTTGAACAAGTTTCGCATCCATTACACAATTCTATATTAATCTGTGGTATCATGACCGCAACTTCTTGCCCTTGGTCTTGCCATTCTGGTTTGAGAAATAAATGACAGTTTGGTTCTTCCACGTCGCAGTCAATCAGGGTGATATCTGAATGAATGGAGGCGAGTAGTAGGGCTAGCGTAGTTTTACCTGTTCCACCCTTGCCACTGGCAATACTGATAAGCACATGGACTCCTCCTTTGGTATAGCTAAATTGAGATTACTCTTGCCTGGGAAACAGGCAAATTTGTAGATGTGGTGATTAGAATTACTCGGCTTTACGGTTCTGTTTTGCTATGTTCCGTAGGCTAGCAGCTCGTTCTTCTAGGTGAGCTGCCTGAACTTCTAATGATTTTTGATTCATAGCATTATTACCGCCAAAACCAAAGACACCTTGCATGTTGCGTTCTAAACCTGTGCCTTGGCAGCTGCCGAGACCGCGGCCCATTGGTCCATTACCCAACGGACCAGTTCCATCTCTTCTTGGCATAGTATTCACCTCCTTTCGAAAGTTATGAAATATATTTCATAACTAGGCTAAAAAAAGTTATTTAACCTAACTTTCTCCCTGTTTTGCTAGATAATCTTTGATGGCCGCTTGTAAAGCAGCCACGCCCAAATTAGAACAGTGTTGTTTCGCTTCGGGTAAGCCGTCTAGAGCGTTAATGATGTCTTGTTCCGTAAGTTCTAGAGCTTCTTTAATACTTTTTCCTTTGGCCAGTACTGTTGTCATGCTGCCAGAGGCAACTGCGGCACCACAACCGAAAATGAGAAAACTGATTTCATGAATGATTTCTTCCCGAACCTTAATAAACATCATGCAATGATCGCCGCAGTCTGGCTCACCTATGGTTCCGATTCCATCAGCATCTGGCATTTGCCATGCATTGCGGGGTGACATAAAATGATCAATCACTGTATTGGAATACATTGAATACCCCCCCTTATTATAATTACTTATTTGAAGCATATTCATCATTATGTGAAATATGCTTAGCGATCGACACGACTAACAGTGGAAGCTTGACATTGAGGGCAGGATAAATCATGGCAACGTTGTCCGGTACCATGGGGTAAGGACCATTTGTGACCACAAGTATGGCAAATACAATGACGCGGATCTGCTTGAAATCGGTGAGCGATGCGAAAGTTACCACCATCTACTCGTAACGCATGTCCCTGCCACAAGGCAGCAGCTATTTTTTGATGAGCGCTATTGACAATGCGATGAAAAGTGGGCCGCGATACTTCCATACGTTCAGCGGCTGATGCTTGGTCTAGTTGTTCGATATCTGCTAGACGGATAGCTTCCATTTCTTCAATGGTTAATATGACTTCCTCTATGTCACGCAGGGGAATCCCTACAGGTTTATAGTGGGTGGTAGGAGGCAGTTGTTCAACTCGGCGTTCTTTATGTGGACGACCCATAGTACTCCTTTCCAATTGTGAAATATATTTCATAAGTAATGTATAATATTCAAAGGAAAATGTCAAGAAGGAAAGTGGGCTTATTTAATTCAAGGTAGCAGCCATTTCCGGCATTCAGTGATGGCAGAGCATGGTTTTAAAGCTCAGATTTTTATATTAACAATGTTGGCGATACCCCTAGTTCTTTTACGGGTTCGTTATATTGCCAGTGATGAGAACTGCTGGATGAGAAAGATAAATATAACTCCTAAAAAGAGTCTCGAGATTATACTAAGTAAAATTCTTTGCCAATAGTTCTGCAATAGCTTATTCTTGTTAGCTGTTATACCGTTTACTATAATAAGGGCATAGGTAATTCATGAATGCTTAAATCACTGATAGGGAGTACGAATATGGATAGTAATTCAAATAATCTGAAAAAAGAAATTATTTATTATGCAAAACTTTTAGAGGGCAAGGGTCTGGTAAATTCTCTTGAAGGCAATCTATCAATGTTAGACAGAACAGCAGGAGAACTTTATATTACTCCATCCGGCACTAGAAAAGCGTTTCTTACAGAAGATATGATTGCTGTTATGAAGGATGGCAGTCAAATTGGGGGGACATTAAAAGATCAAGTGAATATCTGTTGCATGAAGCAGCTTTGCGTGCACGTCCTGATTGTAATGCTGTAGTACATGCCCATGCGCCATATCTAACAGCATATGCGTATTGTAATAAAAGTATAGCTATCAAATGCTCGACAACGTTTGGTCTGCTTTTTGGAGATATTCCCTGCTTGCCATATGGAGAACCAGGTACAAAGCATATTGCAGATGGTATTGAAGACGCAATGAAAGAACACGAACTTGTTTTATTAGCAAATCATGTGAAGCATGCTGCAGCGGTCACAGTGAGAATCCTGGTAATTATACGGATAGGCAAGGTGGATTTGCTGTTATATTGCCATAACAAAGCAGCAAATAGAACGAGATGCTGTTTTTATGATTCCTGAGAATGTCAGTTTTGAAAGTGCAACCTTAGGCGAACCATTATCAGCTGTATACGCCTATCAAGAAAATATTGGCATTACGTTTGGGGATACGATCGTAATTATTGGGGCTGGACCAATAGGATGTTTTCATTCGCAGTTGGCTAAATTAAGAGGTTCCACAAATCGTAATTATGATTGAAATAAATGATTATCGTTTGGAGCTGGCAAAAACATTTGACGTAGATTATACGATCAATAGTATGAAAGAAGATCTTATTGAAGCTGTCAAAAGAATTACTGACGGTAAAGGTGCTGATAAAGTGATTTCTGCCAACCCTTCCACAGCCTGCGCAAGCACAAAGTATCTAACACATGTTTTGCCGCTTAGTAAAATTAATGAGGGTATTCAGCTAACTAAATCCGGTGAGGCCATAAAAGTTGTATTGCTGCCCAACGAATAATTTTAAAATGGAAAGGAGGTTGTTTTATGGTAAAGATATTAGTTGCTTGTGGTAGTGGCATAGCTATGTCGACGGTTGCTCAAGAAGCAATAAAAATAGGAGGTGCTTATTGTGGAGATATTGCTGCAGATTGTGCAAGGCATTCTCAGCATGGGTGCTGTCGTCATGTTACCAATTATGATATGTATTTTAGGTGTCGTTTTCCGAATGGGATTTGGTGCTTCCGGGTATGACATATTTCCTTGGGAGGCTTTTAATTGTTGTTTGTTATGTCACTATCATGTGTGTCTTGGCCAGCAGGGGAAATTTGTTTAGAAGTTTGATGTGCTCAAGTGTATCCATGTTAATTGTCTCATATCATACCATTGGCGAAGATAGCTGCATTTATACTATAAGGTAGGTGATTTTTTTGGATGTAGTTAGATATATTGCTATTGAAGGTGAAGCAAGAAATTGGGAAGAGGCCATACGCTTATGTGGTAATGCATTAGTGAAACCCTTATATAGTATTTCTTCGCTTAATTTTTTGTATATGTTTATATGTATTGATATGAGAAGAATTTACTCATATAATAGAATCGCACTCTAGGTTAAGATTTAGAAACATAAATTTAATTTAGGCTAACTGTGTGCCTTTATTTAGCATAATTCTATTGGGCCATATTTCCTTTATATATTAATGAAACCGATTATGATTTTAGCTGCTATTGCAGGCGGCGTCTTAGGTGCTTTTGTCTTTCAAGCCTTCCATGCAGGCTTAGTCGTTACACCTCACCGGGAAGTTACTTTTCAGTATTAGCAGTAGCAGTTTCTTCTGATTATCTTCCCATCATTCTTGGTATGGCTGTTTCTACAGTAGTCTCATTTGTTGTAGGTGACGTGAGGTGTAAGCAACAAGGAAAAGGTGATCCCAATAATAGACTTTCCATAATGGGAAGTCTATTATTGCTATAGTATACGGTTTCTTAGTTTATGAAATTTTTATGCAGTTTAACATCAGGGACAGATACCCTGGAACTTTTGTTGCGCGTTATTCCTTGATGGATGGTAAATTACCACAAGGTTTGAGCGGCAGCCTTGGCCAGCTTGGCTAACGGTGCAGGATAGATTCCCAAAAACAGTGTAACTAAGATGCTAATACTGGCTGCAAGCCCAATGGGAACCAAAATCACAAGTGGTTGCTCATCTTTAGGCTCCTTCATGTACATGGTTTTTACAACCTGCAAATAATAGTACACGGAAATCATCGACATGACAAAACCAATGATGGCCATCCACAGATATCCTTGCTCTATGACTGCCATAAAGATATAGAATTTCCCCACAAAGCCTGCCATCGGTGGTATTCCGGCCATAGACAGCAGGGCAACAGTCATAGACAATGCTAAGAAGGGAGACTTCTGGGACAGTCCCGACAAGTCCTCAATTTCATCCGAACCACCATGCTTACCCACAGCAACAATCACTGCAAAGGCTCCCACATTGGCGAAAACATAGAGCATGGTATAAAACAACATACCTTGTACGCCGGCAACATCGGCCGCCAGTAAGCCTGCCAGCATATAACCGGCTTGAGCAATGGAAGAATAGCCAATCATACGCTTAATATTAGTCTGGCGCATAGCGACAACCGTACCACCTACCATACTCAGCACAGCCATGAAGCTGACGGCAATCAGCCAATAACTCTGGAGTGCTGAAAAAGCAGCAATGAAAATTCGGAGCAAGATTGCAAAACCAGCCGCTTTTGAGCCCATTGCCAGCATTGCAGTAATGGGCGTTGGTGCACCTTCATAGATGTCAGGTGCCCACATATGAAAAGGAGCAATGGCCAATTTAAACCCAATACCGGCTAACATCAAGCCCAACCCCAAGAGCAGGGCTGGATTTTCTTCAGTAACCTGCATACTAATTTGCTGTAAGGCAATACTCCCGGTAGCTCCATAGACCCAGCTCATGCCATAGAGCAGTACGGCACTGGAAGCGGAACCAAGAATCAAATATTTCATTCCTGCTTCACTGGATTTGACACTTGCAAAATTAAAGCCAACTAAGATATAAAAGATTACTGTCATAAGTTCCAGTCCAACAAAGATGGTTAATAAATCATTGGCTGAAGCCATAATCATCATGCCGGCCACTGCAAACAGCATTAAGGCATAAAACTCGCCCTGATTTCGGGACAGCCCTTGAACATAGTCAAAGGAAAATAACAACAGCAGCAGAGTCGAGATTAGAAATATCTGCTTAAAAAACACAGCGAAATTATCAACAATAAATAATCCTTTATATACGGTGGCAGACATGCCGTACTGGGTAAAGGTATAAACGAATATAGCAAATACTCCCCAGGCCGCCAAATAGCCTAAACTGCGGCGCGATTCCTGACGCGGCAGTACCAGGTCAAACAACATGATCAACACCGCTAACAGGACAATAGCGATTTCACTGGTCAAGATCGAAATATTCATTTAAAAACCCCTCCCAGCATTGACGGTGCTGTATGCAACTCCTCAAGAATTGGCACCATAGATTCAACACCACTGTTTACCATACCCATAAGGATTTGTGGAAATATTCCAAAAACAACTAAAACTGTGCCTAGCAAAATTAAAGGTACTAATTCTACGCCACGGGCATCCGGGCAGTTATCAAATTCAGTGCGCCGTGGTCCAAATAACACATTGGCCAAAACTCGCAGAATATATAAAGCAGTAAATACAATACCCGAAATAGCCAATACTGCCTGCCAAGGATAGGCAGGGAAGGTACCGACGAAGATGGTAAATTCGGGAATAAATCCGATTAAGCCTGGCAGTCCCAAGGAAGCCATACCTGCCAGCATGAATCCGGTAGCAATCCGCGGCATTTGATGCGCTAAACCTCCCAGGTCTGGAATATGCCGGGTATGGGTCTTTTCATATACATGACCAATCATGGCAAAGAATAATGCACTCATTACTCCATGGGCAAACATATTGGCAATCGCCCCGTTGATACTAATGACATTTAATGCGGCCAAACCAATCAATACATAGCCCATATGAGATACAGACGAATACCCGATTACATATTTCAAATCTTTCTGAACCAAGGCGATAAATGCGGCATACAGTACATTGGCAACTGCCAGAATAGCAATGACTGGTGCCCAGAATTTAGCACCAAGCGGCAATACCAGCAGTCCTAACCGGATTAAACCATAACCGCCAATTTTTTTTAAGACACCGGCATGAATCATCGATACAGCAGTGGGAGCGCCCGCATAACCATCTGGAGACCAACTGTGAAATGGCCACATGGATAATAGGGAACCAAACCCTAACAACAAAAGGAAAAAAGCAAAGATTTGAAAGTTCTCTGATAAATGACCTAACCTGTGGGCTTGGGCTAAAGCCTCCATACTAAAGGTTCGTAAGCCCGGCGGATAAGCATTAAGATATACGGCCATTACCCCAACCAGCATGAACGCTGACCCCAGTAATAGGTAGATAGTCAGTTTCATCCCGGCATATTCCTTGGTTACCCGCTTGCTGGAGCCCCAAATAATAACCATAATATAGATGGGTATGACTACCAACTCATAAAATAACAAGAAGATAAACAAATCCCGGGTGATAAAAGTTCCCGCTACCCCGGTGAGCAAAATCAGTAAGAGTATGAAGAATTCTTTAGGACGCCTATCCAGATTCCAGGAGACAAACACCGCTGCTACGCCGACCAGCATAGTTAAAAATAACAGGGGTAAAGAAATACCATCCACACCTAAAGCATAGTTTACGCCTAAGTCAGGAATCCATGCTATATTCTCAGTATATTGCATCCCTCCCAGACTAAAATCATAAGCCCAATAAGCATAAGCCGATAAGAGAAGGGCGATGCTCATTGCTGTGGCAGCAACCAGCTTGATGGTTTTATTTGCTTCACGCGGCAGGCACGCCATCACTAGAATGCCACAAATCGGGATCAATAATATTGCTGTTAACAAAGGAAAACCGCTCATCTAACCAGCACCTCCCAGCAAGACTCTTTTAAACGCTGGTTCAATCATTACTAACCAAACCACTAGCAGCAAAATTGCGCCCAATAACACCATTCCATATTGTTGTACTTGCCCTGTTTGCCATTTGCGCAATTCATCCCCTAAATATAGCGTCAATTTAGCCAGTCCGTTAACAATACCGTCCACAATATAAAGATCAATCCAGTATAACAGCTTGCCCAATCCATCCACTACGGTTTGATTAAGCCACTGATATATTTCATCAATATAGTATTTGTGATAACTTAACTTATATAAAATAAGAAAACGCCAGGCCAGTTGATCGGATGAAATCCGGCCGCTGCCATAGATAAGCCAAGCCAATGCCATGGCCAATATGGCTAAAACCGTAGAGAGGGCGGCAACGTTCCAGCTTAGCTCGGCGTGATGTGCGGCACCAAAGCGCACCCAGTCACCGAAATGATAGCTATAGGGTATATACCCGCCAATGATAGCCAAAACTCCTAACACTCCCAAGGGAATACACATGGATAAGGGAGCCTCATGAGGATGATTATCCGGTTTCTCAGGTCCGAAAAAAACGATAATCAATAATCTCGCCATATAAAAGGCTGTCATTGCAGAAGTGATGACAGCGATCACATATAAGGGCAAACTCACTTCTGATACTGCCAAGAGAATTTCGTCCTTTGAAAAGAAACCTGCAAAGGGTGGAATCCCTGAAATTGCAAGCACACCAATTGTCATAGCGGCAAAGGCCACTGGCATTTTATGACGTAACCCGCCCATTTCAAAAATATCATTCTTATCATGTAATCCATGAATAACAGCTCCGGCTGCCAAAAACAGCAGCGCTTTAAAAAAAGCATGAGTCATCAAGTGAAACATGGACGCCGTAACACTACCGACCCCAAGTGCCAGCATCATATAGCCCAACTGGCTAACAGTAGAATAAGCTAAAATCCGCTTAATCTCCCGCTGAGTCAAAGCAATACTGGCGGCAAAGCAGGCTGTAATGGCTCCTACCCAGGCAACTACGTCCAGTACGTGGGGAAGCAAGTCAAATAAGAAAAACACTCTGGCCACTAAATACACTCCGGCCACCACCATAGTAGCGGCATGAATCAGTGCGGACACAGGCGTCGGACCTTCCATCGCATCCGGCAACCAGACATGTAAAGGAAACTGTCCTGATTTACTAATGGGACCGAGAAAAATCAAAAAGCCTACTATGGTTAATAGTCCTGTGCCACTCTGCTGTATATAGGCGGGGATACTCAGATCAAGTTGCTGAAAGTCCAGTGTGCCAAAAATAATCTGAAGCAAAAGAATGCCAAGAAGTAACCCGAAATCACCAATTCGTGTGGTAATAAAAGCTTTTTTAGCGGCCTCACGAGCTGACACTTTATAAAAATAATAACCAATTAATAAATAGGAAGATAAGCCCACCAGTTCCCAAAAGATAAACATTTGTACAAAATTGACAGCAATGACTAAGCCCAGCATGGCAGCGACGAATAAAGACAGATAGGCATAAAATCGTCCAAATCCGGGATCACCCTGCATATAGCCAAGGGAATAAATTTGAACCATCAAGGAGACTAAGGTAACTACCATCAGCATCATGGCTGAGATTGGATCAATATAGACCCCCATATCAATCGCAAGTCCAGTAATATTCACCCATGGGACACGGTAGATCAACGGATTGTCAACCGTAATACCCTGAAGCAGCACTGCCTGACAGACACCAAAGGCCAAAACCAGACTGAGACTACTGACACTGATTGCTACCGCCGCTGACAATAATGGCACTCGGCGCAGTAATAAACCAATAACGATAAAGGATAATGCCGGCAATAAAGGAATCAGCCAGGCATGCTGGAGCGCATATTCACTAAACATATTTTTCACCTTCTTCCTATTGCCATTACTACCAGCGCAGCCAATTCAAACGATCAGCGTACACGGTGTTACGGTCATGATAAACACGAAAGACCAAAGCTAGACCCACAGCCACCTCGGATGCGGCTACGCTAATGGTAAACAACGCAAAGACCTGTCCCGTTAATAGTTCTGGAGTTATAAAGTGTGAGAATGCAACTAAATTAATATTCACAGCATTAAGCATCAGCTCAATACTCATTAACATAGCCACAATATTGCGTTTAGTCAGAACTCCATATAATCCAATGGTAAAAAGTAACGCCCCAACTGTTAAATAATGGACTAAGCCAATCATTTATCTTCCACCCCCTTCGCCAATACAATTGCACCTACCATAGCTGCCAAGAGCAGTACTGCCGTCGCTTCAAAAGCAATCATATATTCCGTCAATAAAACTCGGGCTATGACTGGAGCACTGTCTTCAATGGTCATGGCAATGGAATAATGCCACGGTGTTGTAGCAATTACACTCAGAGTAACCAGAGTGAACATACCACATATGGCAACTGCCCAGCGCGAGCGATCATTGCTGGGATTAGTGTCATTCATATTGCTCCGCTGCGTCAGCATAATACCCAAGACCATAATAACTGCAACCGCCCCGCTATAAATTAACAGTTGCACTGCTGCTAAGAATTCGGCATGCAGCAATACATATAAACCACTGACACCGACAAAACACAAGGCCAATAATAAGGCACTATGCACTAAGTTACTTTTTCTTACCACACCAATCGCTGATGCAACGGTAATGGTGGCTAAGCTATAAAAGGCGACTGTCAGACCCCACTCGCTCATGTAGTGCCCTCCTCTTTATCCGTGTCGTCTGGATTTGTACCCACAACCGCATTTGGCGATTTTCCCCGTGATATGGCTAAGCAGTCAACATCTAATTGATGCCGGAAATAACGGGAGTTTTCATAATTCTTGTCCCAGCAAATCGCATCAGTCGGACAGACCTCAATACAGTAGTTACAGTACAGACAGCGTCCTGAGTGATAAATATAAGAAGTTAAGTGCCGTTTCTTATGTTCGTCTGTCCTGGTAGTTAATTCGATCACCTGATTCGGACAAGCCATAGCACACAAGCCACAGGCAATACATTTATTATGAGCCAAATCCAATTCGCCGCCTCGGAAGCGCGGTGACATGGGTATTTTTTCTTCCGGATAATGAACGGTTATCTTTTTACCAAACAAACGGTTCAGGGTAATTCTCATTCCAGCTAATAAACCTTTCCCTTGCATACCTGCACCTCCTAACTGAAATATTTAACGGTATAAATGCCGATACCGGTAAGAACAACGTTAACCAATGATAATGGCAGGAGTATTTTCCAGCCAAAGGCCATCAATTGATCTACCCGTGGGCGAGGAAAAGTCCAGCGTAACCACATAAACACAAAAATCATAAGTGCAGTTTTTAAGAGAAACCATAACCAGCCTGGCAGCCAAGGACCATTCCAGCCGCCAAGAAATAAGGTAACAGCGATGGCCGAAGCGGCAAATAGATTGGCGTATTCAGCCAAGAAAAACAAGGCCCAGCGCATACCGCTATACTCAGTAAAAGGACCAGCGACCAATTCTGATTCGCTTTCAACCAAATCGAAGGGAGCCCGGTTGGTTTCGGCAGTTGCCGCAATCAAAAAAATTATAAAGGCTAATGGCTGAACCACAATAAACCAAACTTGCTGTTGGGCAGCAACAATATCACTCATCCGCATGGAACCGACAATCATAACAACTCCTAAAATTGAGAAAACCAAAGGAATTTCATAGCTCAGCATTTGCGCTACTGTCCTCATACCCCCAATCAGAGCATACTTACTATTAGAAGCCCACCCAGCCATGAGAAAGGGCAAAGTAGCCTGGGAAGATACGGCAATAAAATAAAATATACCAATATTTAAATCAGCAAAAATGGCTTGATTATCAAATGGAAATACAACATACACAGCAGCAGAAGGAATAAATAATAGCACCGGGGCCAGTATCCATAGCCACCGATCAGCACCAACAGGCATAATATCTTCTTTGGACATTAGTTTAATCATGTCGGCCACAGTTTGCAAGATTCCCCAAGGACCAACACGGTTAGGACCTATTCGCATCTGCATATAAGCGCTCACCTTACGTTCAGCGTAAACTAAGATGACAGCAGATAATGAAATAACGGTGAAAATTGCTCCAATATTAATCAATGTAATAACAATATCTACCCACTGAGGATTGGGTAAATATTTACCGAGTATGTTCCGCAACATAGTTGCAACCATAAACAAACCTGTTACTTCTTGCACGCTTTACCCACCCCCTTCCTTAAAATTAACAATCGACTTCCCCCATAAGAGGGTCTAAGGTAGCCAATATGGCAACCACATCGGCAATTAATGATCCCTGACAAATCTCATTAAGCGCTTGAAGATTAATAAATGAGGGGCGGCGCACATGAATGCGGTAGGGTTTAGTCGAGCCATCACTGACAACATAATAACCTAATTCACCCCGGGGGTTTTCGATGCGATGATAAACGTCACCAGGCAACGGCTTCAAGACCTTTGGTATCTTGGTCATCACCGGTCCTGGGGGTAACTGGTCTAACGCCTGGGCAATAATGTCAGCACTTTGCTGCATTTCTTCCATCCTTACCATATAACGATCCCAATTATCACCAACTGTTCCTAATGGTACACAAAAGGAAAAACGGTCATAAATCCCATAAGGCTCTATTTTGCGAATATCATAATCAACTCCGGATGCACGCAGGGTCGGCCCGGTCAGACCAGTTTCTACAGCACGTTGTCCGCTTATAATGCCACTGCCCTTTAAGCGGTGGTGCAGAATTTCATTTCCAGATAATAACGTATGGTGTTCGGTTAACATGGCTGGGAAATCAGCTAGAAATTGACGGGTCGCCTCTATAAATTCAGCAGGCACATCTTCCCTGACTCCGCCAAAACGAATATAACTGTAAGTCAGCCTTGCTCCGCAGGCCATATCAAACAAATCCAAAATTCGTTCACGATCACGAAATCCAAACATCATTCCCGTGGTAGCTCCCAGATCAATAGCTACTGAACTCATAAAAATCAAATGGCTGGCAATCCTGTTAAGTTCCGTCATAATAACCCGCAAATATTCGGCGCGCTCAGGCACTGAGATCGCCATAAGTTTCTCAATTGTTTGACAATAGCCCAAATTATTTCCCATAGACGAAACATAATCTAAGCGGTCTGTATAAGGAATAAACTGAGTATAAGTACGACTTTCCGCTAGTTTTTCAATCCCCCGATGAAGATAGCCCATTTGTGGTATCGCTTTAACAACTCTTTCCCCATCTAATTCCAGTACTACCTGTAAGACACCATGGGTGCTGGGATGCTGAGGTCCCATATTTAACGTATAGGTTTCTGTTTTTGGCAAGGTTTATCACCCCTTTTCTCCGTCTGGAGTAAATTGATAGGCTTTACGTAACGGATGTTCAGGAAAGTCATCAGGCATTAGAATACGCAGCAGATTGGGATGACCAGTAAACCTAATCCCTAACAAGTCATAAACTTCTCGTTCCTGAAAATCAGCAGACGGCCAAATGGCTGTTACCGAAGGAACAGAGGCATGGTCATTTGTACAGCGTGTTTTGATGGTGGCCGATTGTTTTAACGGCAATGAGTAAAGATGATAAACTACTTCAAAGTATTCTACATAATCCACAGCCGTCAGATTGCTTAATAGATTAAATTGATAGTTGGGATCGGTCTTAAGCACGGTTAAAAGCTCTATCAATTCCTCTGACTCAACCAATAAAGCCTGCTGAAAATGTTCGCCAATAATAGTCACCCCTGGTGAAAACTGTGCTTGTAGTCTAAGAAACAACTCACTGCTGATCATTTGCTTACTCATGCTTATCCATCCTTGCAACTTCAGGATTTTGAATCCTGCGTTTTAGTTCTAACATGCCCTGAATTAAAGCTTCAGGACGTGGGGGACAGCCTGGAATATACACATCGACTGGTAAAATGCGATCAACACCCGGAACGACGGAATAAGAATCGGCAAAAGGTCCACCAGCATTGGCACAACTTCCCATTGCGATGACATATTTGGGCTCAGGCATCTGCTCATACAAACGTTTGAGAGGCCCCGCCATTTTCCAAGTCAACGTACCAGCTACAATCAACAAATCAGCTTGTCTGGGGGATGGCCGAAAAACTTCATAACCAAATCGCGATATATCAAAGCGAGCCGCAGCTGAAGCCATCATCTCCATCGAACAACAAGCTAATCCAGAAGATAACGGCCACAGTGAGTTACTTCTTGCCCAATTCAGCACGGTTTCCATGCTGGTCAAAAGAATGTTCTTTTTTAATAATTCACTGTTTTGCTGCTCATTTGTCCCAGTATGATTTACCTCCATTCTAAGGCCTCCTTTTTCCAGGCATAGCCCAGTCCCAATACTAAGATGGATACAAATATAAACATTTCAATAAAGGCAAATGTTCCTAACTGCTGAAATTCCACTGCCCAAAGATATAAAAAAATAGTTTCTACATCAAATACCACAAACACTAATGCATATAAAAAATAGCTTACCCGAAATTGAACCCATGTCGTACCGACTGTATCTACCCCACACTCGTAAGGCAATGATTTTTCAATACTTGGACGACGCGGGTGAATGACATACGACGTTCCTAACGCGATAAAGGGAAACACTAGTGCAATGACTAGTAGCAGCCCAATATGGCCATAATCCTGCAACATGATTATCTCCTCCCTTTGGGTAATTTAGCAATTTAACTGTTGACTTGCTATGTAAATCAAAGCCACAATCTGTCAATCCTTTATAGTTTATCCAGTTACGAGTTTGTATAATCTTTTACATCACGTCTGTAGGTAAAAAAGCTGTTGACGCGAACTGTCAACAGCTTAATATGATATTCCAAATTAAACAGAGTGAATTTGCCTTGATGTTTCATTAAATTAACCTCAAACCTGAAAAATATTCGTTGATAATCGAAATCGTCTCTACCAGATTCTACTTTATTAATTAAGAAAAAAATATTTATAGTCAGATTTTATCATATTTTTTAGTTATTAGCAATAAAGTATTTGTTTTTCGTTACATTGGTAGTTCAGCAGTGAACTAAATGTAACTTTTGCACAAAAAAGAAAATGATTTACGAATTAATATGTAACTGTTGCGATCTTGAATGAATAATTAAATATGAGAAGTATTTTGCCTTATGTTCATCAACATAAGATAGTAATTGCTTTATGGTTAAAGCGTCTTAGTCAAAGTAGTTAATCGTTCACAATATAAATTGGAAGAGTATTCTATTGCTATTTGCAGATGTATTGGGTAAAATACGTTTAGAACCACAGAATATAACGGAAGGAAAAGGGTATTACGAACATGCGCAATTAATCTTTTTTAGTAAATCAAATGAGAGAGTATTTCTGTATTAATATACAGGATTCTGTTCATGCGCTCATTTGAATTCTAGAGAGGATTATGTATAGGTGCGTGTTGTTGCGCTCTTTTTTCTGTACGTATGTCCTCTCTTGGCAAAAAGGAGAGGTTTTTTTGTTATTATTAGAATTAAAAAATATTGTGAAATCCGCTGGAGATCGCTGTTTATTTAAAATTGACGATTTGAAGGTGTATTCAAAAGACCGTATCGGCATTGTCGGCTCCAATGGAGTAGGGAAGACGACTCTGCTAAAAATCATGGCAGGTTTAATGCAGCCTGACGGGGGGAAGGTCGTCCAGCATCGCTCCCCTTCTTATATTGCTCAGCTAGATGAAAGTTATGAGCAGAAAGATGGCATGAATCCAGGGATTGCCCAGCAATTTCAAATTGGTATGCAGTACGATAAGACAATGAGCGGGGGAGAAAAGACTCGCTACCGGCTTGCTTTAGCATTTAGTAAAGACACTGCTTTCTTGCTTGCTGATGAGCCAACAGCAAATCTGGATATTAAGGGGAATGAACTTGTGCAGCAAAAGCTGCAAGATTTTCAAGGTGCCTTTGTCATTGTTTCCCACGATCGGGAATTGCTTGACATGGTTTGTACTAGTATCTGGGAGATACAAGAGGGAGAAATCAAGGTTTATACAGGTAATTATCGACAGTACCTTGCCAAAAAAGAGGTGAAGAAAGCACAGCAAGCCCGCGAATATGAAAATTATCTTGCAGAGAAGAAAAAACTAGAGGCGGGGGCAGCCGACCGCAGACAGCAGGCAGTGACTATGAGAAAAACTCCAAGCCGGATGGGAAATTCGGAAGCACGACTGCACAAAATGGGGAATCAAAAAGCAAAAGCGAACTTGGATAAAGCCGTAAAAGCCATGGAAACACGAATGAGTCAGCTAGAGATCAAGGATAAACCCAAAAGTAATCCTAAGGTGGTATTTGATTTGGTGAATACCGATGATCTATGCAGCAAAATGGTGCTGCGGACAGAAGGGATAAGCAAAGTCTTTGGCAGTCGCAGATTGTATGATCAGGCTGAATTTAGCATTGGAAGCGGTTATAAGGTAGCTCTGGTCGGCGATAACGGCTGCGGAAAAACAACGTTAATGAATATGATTCTGTCATATCCTGAAGGGATCTATGTCGCACCTAAAGTACGCTTTGGGCATTTCAGCCAGGCAATTGAAGGGCTTGATCCAGGTACATCAATACTGGCAAATGTGATGACAGATAGTATCTATGATGAGAACTTCGTGAGAAGCCTGCTGGCACAGTTATTATTTCGCCGGGATGATGTATATAAAAAAGTTGCCGTATTGAGCGGAGGCGAGAGAACACGTGTCGCTCTAGCCCAAATTATGGTGAGCCAAGCAAATGTTCTAGTATTGGATGAGCCAACAAATTATTTGGATTTACCATCTTTAGCAGCACTTGAAGCTGTGTTGGCAGAGTATAAAGGGACGATACTGTTCGCCTCTCATGACCGGAAATTTATTAATTCCATCGCTACCCATCTCATGCTATTTGATTCTGGAAAGCTTCGGCTTTTTTCTGGAAATTATGAAGACTATCTCCAGTATAAGCAGGAACAGAAGGGAGATTCAGCTAAAGAGGAGCAACTTTTACTAGAGCATCGTCTGGCTGAAGTGCTTAGTAAATTATCTGTTGCTAAAGACAGAAACTCCATAGAGCATTTAGACAAGGAGTATCGTGAACTAATCGTAAAATTGAAATAGCCTAAAAAATATCCCCAGCAAAATTTACAAAAGGAATTTCGCTGGGGATATTTTATAAAAGCTGAAGAACAGCATTAGTTATGTAGATGATCATAAGTTAGCGGCAGATTATTATTTAAGCCTTTTGAAAAAAGAAGCTGATGAATATCCAGCCCTGTAGCACGGAACGCAGCAGCGCAGCCTTGGAGATAGAGGCTCCACATTCGGACAAATTGGTCGTCAAATTTCTCTTTGACGGCATCGATGTGGTCAGAAAAATTATGATACCAGCAGTCAAGAGTCTTGGCATAATGCATGCGGAGACTTTCTCCATGGAGAAGATGAAAATCATATTCCGGGAGCTGCCATACGACTTCGCGCAAGGAAGGAACATAACCGCCGGGGAATATGAATTTCTTGATCCATGAATTTTCCGGTTTGCTCTCAGTGGTATCGGTAATTGTATGAAGCAGTGATAAACCTCCTGGCGCCAGCAGCCTGGATACTTTCTCAAGATAGTTAGGGATGTTCTTTTTACCTACATGTTCAAACATGCCCACGCTGACGATTTTATCGAAACAGTACGTTTTCTCGTCCAGGTCAAGATAATTTAACAGTTTAACAGTTATTTGATCGGTTAGGTTTAAACTGGCAATGCGCTGTTGGCTTTTTTGGAATTGTTCCTCACTCAAGGTTATACCTACCGCTTTCACACCATAGGTTTGCACGGCTTTAATAATGAGCCAGCCCCAGCCGCAGCCTATGTCGAGCAAGGTTTCCCCCGGTTTTAGATTCAACTTCTTTAAGATATAGTCGATTTTTTGCAACTGAGCTTGTTCCAGCGTATCGTCGGGATGTTTAAAGTAGGCGCAGGAATAGCTCATCGTTTTATCAAGCCATAAAGAAAAGAAATCATTACCAAGATCATAATGATGTTGAATATTTTGTTTGGCTTGAAATCGACTGGTTAGCCCACTCATTGCCTGAACCGTTTTTGTTAAGACACCGTTCTTTGCGAAAACCTGGGGATTGGCATCGAGTAACTGAAGGAAATCCTCCAAATGCCCCTCATAATCAAGATCTCCGTTCATATAGGCTTCACCCAGGGCAAGGACAGGATCCTTGGCAAAATTGAATCGCGGCACCGTTTTAAACATAAGTTTGATGTTCCCTCTTGCTTGGCCATAAGCAATTTCTTCCCCATCCCAGTAGCGGACACCAAGGCTGCCGTGTTCAATTTTCCCAAAGATGGTATTTAGCAGTTGTTTTTCTAAAAGCGATGTTGCTTTCATAAAAAATCACCAACCATTAAGCTTTCTTTTCATTTTCTTCCTTTTAAAAGCAAATGTCAAATATTGGAGAGGTGCAAAATATAAAGAATCACGACTTTTCTTTGGAAAAATGCTGATAAACGGCTCAATATGAGGGCTGAAGCGAAAATTAAGGACAAAAGTAAGGGAACTTTTGAATAGGCAGTATTAGAATCGAAAAAAATAGGATGAAGTCTCTAATCAAGAGGTAGAAATTTTGCAGGAATTTGTTTTTTAATGGTATAGTAAGAGTAATGCGGTAAACGCAAATATACAAAGTTTAATTTTGAGTGAGAGCGTTTTCAATCAGATGAACTAAAAATAAATATGAGGTAATCAATCATCCAGCTGCCTATATAATAGATAAAATGGATGATTTACAGGTAGGAATAAAACTAGTATTCGAGGTGTATGGTGGATATTCGCTTATTGAAAACCTTTTGCGTAGTTGCCAAACTTGAGAACATTACGCAAGCTGCAGAGCTGCTTACATTTACACAGCCAACTGTTTCAACCCAAATTCGTACGCTGGAAGAGCATTTTGGGGTGCAGTTATTTGAAAGGATTGGTAAAAAACTGTATATTACCGATGCTGGCAGGTATCTAATTGGCCCTTCAGAAAAAATTCTCAAAATTTATGGTGAAACAGTTATCAACATGAATTGTTTTTCAGAAGTTCAGGATATGAGAATTGGTATATCAACCAGCTATATCAATTCGCTGCTTTCACCCGCATTACTACAACTACAAATAAACGGTAATGCAGGAAAAGTTAACGTAGAAATTTGCTTAAATTCAAGCTGCGTGCTTAATGGACTTAATAATAATCAATATGATATCGGTATTGTCCATGACTTTATTTCTGAGAAATACTTAAATACAGTTATGATTCATTCGGAAGAACTTGTTTGGGCGGGACATAAAAAGCTGATGAAAGATAAGAAGTGTCCACAGCTTGATGATTATCCAGTGATAAATTTTCGACAAGGCTGTACCTTTCGTATGTTGTGTGATGAATTGCTGCAAAAACATAGACTGAATTCGACTTTTGAATATAGCGATTTTGATTCGGTAAAAAATGCGATGACGGAGGGATTAGGGATTGCGCTTCTTCCACGAAGTGTGGTAGAGAATCTCAATACAGAAAATGAAAATTTTCATCTATTTAACGAACGGAGTGAATTAAAAATCCCGCTGTTTGCGATTACTCGTAAAGATAAAAATCTTTCAGCCACAGTACACACTCTGATTCAAAGACTTCAGGAAAATTCGTTTATGATATAGGCTTTTTTTATATGATTCATAATCCTTTTCAATTTCAAAGAAACTTCGCTCTCCAGTATAATAAAAGCAATAGCAGCTGGGAGGGGAACACAATGCAAACAACTGATTTGGAAATACAAAATGATATAATAAAAATAATAGATACATTTGAAAATCTATTATATGGATTTGCTTATATAGGTGATATTTCTTCCTGTAAATTTAAGAATACTCCATATGCAATAACAATTGGACTGCCTCTTTCGCCAACCATAGTTGATGAGATTATAACTGGACCGAATCAAGTGTATTATGACGAATATTGTAATGTAAATGATAAACTTGATTTGATAACACAGCAGTTAAAAAATGAAATCGATAAGAAGGGGTATCTTGCTTATGCCATACCCTCTTCCAAGAGAACTGATTTTGTCAATATTAAAGGTGAATTTCCTCATAAAGCCGCAGCCGTAAGGGGCGGGTTGGGGTGGATCGGCAAAAGCTCTCTTTTAATAACGAGAAAATATGGTCCAAGGATTAGGATTTCTACGGTATTAACGGACATACCATTTCAGACGAATGATTTAGTTGGAACAAATTATTGTGGAACATGTAAAAAATGCGTCGGTGCATGCCCTGCGGGTGCAATTGTCGGCAATCTCTGGGATGAGAGTTTACCAAGGGAAAAATTAATTGATGTTAGAAAATGTGACTTATGGAAAATAAATAACTACTCTCAATTCCATGGACATGTTTGTGGGATTTGTGTTGCGGTTTGTCCACATGGAAGGAAGAAGGCCTAAATGGATCAGAATAAGAGGCTTCGACTTGTTTATTGAGAGATAGACGGCTTTTTTTATAGATGAGCAATAGGACTTATATCTCGAATCATGGGGTTTAAGTCCTAAAAAATGCTTGACTTATGTAGTTTTTAGTATTATTATGATGAAAGTAAGTAAATATTTGGCAAACCTGTCGAAAGATGGGGACGCAAAGCTATGGGTCTAAGGACAGAGGTCTATGATTGCCAGGTTGCCGTTTTAGTTTAATTAAAAGTGAACGGTCAGGGTATATCTCTGATCGTTCACTTTTATAAGTATATGGAGCTGTAGAGAATCATGGAAAGAAGTAAAGCAGAGTATGATGATTAGGTGCCATAGCAAGTGTAGATAATACTAGTTTAGAAGTATCGGAGGTGAAAAAGTTATAATGTTCATTTGTATGTATATCATCACGGTTATTCTTTTTATCAGCAGTCTATTCATATTAAGTTTGCCCGAGATATATATTGTGGGTGCAATTGTGTTATTGGTATTCCTGCCATTTATCTTTAGAAAAAGAACACATTCAGAAGATGCATACCTTTTTGTAACTGTTCACCCAGTCAGAGTAGTCCCGGCCATGATTAAAGAATCAAATAAAAATTGGAGAAGAATGTAACGGAGCCGTTTTATTCTCCTTTAAAATACCATTCACTTGCTTACCAGAAGCAGGTGAATGGTATTTTGCATAATGGGTATAAGATAATAGCAATATAAAACAGTTTTAGATCGGGTATTAATAATTCCATTGATTTTTGCCTTGCAAAAAGATATCGATTTTGTCCGCAGGTACGGGTCTGCTAAATAGATAACCCTGCATGATAGGGCAATCAAGCTTTTTTAGAGAAGCGAGCTGTTCTGAGGTTTCTACCCCTTCTGCCACTACTTTGAAGCGCAGGCTTTTGGCAACTTGTAAAATGGCCTGGATAATAGCTTGGCTTTCTTGATTTAAAGTGATATCACGGATAAAGGATTTATCAATTTTCAAAATATCAATGGGGAAACTTCTCAAATACATAAAAGACGAATACCCTACGCCGAAGTCGTCTAGGGCTAGGCGAACTCCTATGGAGCGCAGCGAATTCAGTAAAGATAGAGTAAGATCCGCATGACTAATTGCAACCGTTTCGGTAATCTCTAGTTCCAGTAAATGAGGTGGCAAGCCTGTTTTTTGTAAAATGCTTTGGATGTTCTGCAGAAGGTGGGGATTTTGAAATTGTTTCACTGATAAATTTACTGAAATCCTCATGGGAGGATAGCCGGATTTCTGCCATTGTATATTTTGCTTGCAAGCAGTAAGAGTTACCCAATCGCCTAAGGGAATAATAAGTCCCGTTTCTTCCGCCAAAGGAATAAAGGAATCAGGATACAGCAACCCTTTCGTTGGATGGTTCCAGCGTACAAGAGCTTCCACACCCACAATGCTGCCGTCATAAGAGATCTGAGGTTGATAGTGCAATACCAATCCAGAATGATTGTTGATTGCCTGGTGCAAATCCATTTCCATTTCCAGACGGTTGATGGATTGGAGCTGCATTTTTTCAGTGAAAAAATCAAAACGGTTTTTACCCTGACGCTTGGCTTCATAAAGTGCCATAGCAGCGGTTTTAATAAGGTCATCAAATTGCTGACCATTCTGGGGAGAAAAAGCAATCCCAGCACTGGCTGAAAGATAATAAAGGTTTTTCCGGTACAGGCATGGTGCCTTAATTGCATTTATTACTTTCTCCACTGCCAATGTTGTTTTTTCTTTGTCCAAGTTGGGTAATAACAGAAAGAATTCATCACCGCCGATACGAGCAATGGTATCATTATCCCTTAAACAACTCAGTATTCTTTGTGTAACTATTTTTAAAAAATCATCACCGACAGCATGACCCATAGCATCATTAATTCGCTTAAAATCATCCAGGTCAACAAATACAACAGCGAACCCATTTTCATCTTTTTGCGATGCGGCTGCTTTTGCTGAAATCATATCTTGCATGTATAGACGGTTTGGCAGATTAGTCAATGTATCATAATATGCCAGGTGACGGATTATTTCTTCCTTCTCTTTGAGCTCATCAAACTTTTTCTCCAGGCTAAATGTCCGTTTACGTACCATATTTTTAAGTTTGATATTAAAAATGATAAATAAGATCAAACCCAATGTTAAAACTCCAATAATGTAAATGAGTCGACGAATTAAAGAAGAATTGTCCACGCCCAAAAAGGATTGTTCTTGCACAACCTCATTCATAATAACACCCAAACCATCGTTCTGGTAGAATCCTTTTTCAATAGCAGCATAATAACCCGCAAGCTGAGATTGGTGTATCCATTTTAATTGCAAGGGCATCTCTTGAGCAGATGCGCCAGCAGGGAGTAAGAGTATCTTCCATATGGAAATGAATAAAATGAAGTTGCGAATTCTATGGACGAAGGTTTTCAAAACTGGTTCACCCCAATGCAAGAGTTGAATGTAAAAAAATGGAGTTTTTGAAAAATAAGTCGAAAAATAGCGAATAATGTTATTAAATAATAGTTCGCTGCCTTTCATTTTGATACCTGCAATTTGAAAAGTATTTTTTTCGATTCCTTTTATTGCTTTAAGGGATTCGTCAGCGTTTTTTCGCACAGAAAAAGAAGCTGTTTGCAGATAGGTACAAACAACTTCTTTGCTCTAGTCTTGTTTAGCAATCGTTTATTATTTGCAAAAGGAGCAATTAGGATAATGACATCCTTCGCTACAGGTGCGGCATAAGCCTCCATGACCTAAGGAAGCAATGAAGCGGGACGTAATTTTATCTCCAATAAGAACTTTAGGCAGGATGACATCTAAAACAGTAATTTTACTAAACATACCGCAAGCAGGAATACCCAAAATGGGTGTATCATTAAGATAGGCGAATAGAAACATAGCACCCGGCAATACGGGGCTGCCGTAAACAATAACCTCTGCACCAGTTTGACGTACTGCTAGGGGCGTGACGTCATCAGGATCGACAGACATGCCGCCAGTGACAAAGACCAAATCATTTTCGCGAGAAAGTTCTTTAATTGCGGCAGAAACTTTCTCGATATCATCTGGCACAAAAATAGTTTGTGACAGGCAGCTGCCTAAGTCTGATACTTTTTTCTGAATGACTTCTTCAAATCGATCTTTGATACGACCATAAAAAACTTCATTGCCAGTAACAACTAAGCCAGCTTTTTTTGCTGGTATGGGTCTAATGGAAATGATTTTTTCAGAGGCGCAGATTCTTTCAATATGATCCAAGGTGTCTTGTGGCAGCGTTAATGGAATGATTTTGGCAGTAGCAACGACTTCATCCTTATTGACGAGTGTGCCAGAATGCAGAGTGGATAGAGCGACTCCGGTCATCTCGTTAATTTGTAATAGCTTATCGATATGAATATCCAATAAGCCAAAGGTATCAGCCAGCATCTTGACTTTGCCCTCACTGGCTTGTTCCTGAATGATATTAGCGCCTGCTGACAGCAGTGAAAGCTGCTCGGCTGCTGCATTTTCGTGAACATCTCCGGGACCAAGTTCCAAAATATAGACATGATCCTTGCCCATGTTCATCATTACTGGAATATCTTCAGAACGAATAATATGTCCTTTGTGAAAAGCTACTCCTTTGAATTCTCCAGGGACAACTCTCGTTAGATCTTGACCAAGCACTAAGCCGACAGCATTGGTTACATGTATGGTTTTCATTAAGAATAACGCTCCTTTAGGAAGAATGGTACCCGTTTTATAGATGTAAAAGGATTGCTTCTAGCTCTGTTCCGTCTTTTATAGGGGAATTATGAGCTGGGATTTCAAGTAATGCATTGGCTTCTAAGGCAGATTTCAGCATTCCATTACCTTGATGAGACAATGGTTCTGCAAAGATGAAACCTTGTTTCATAAACCAGCGTGCCCAAACAAAACGGCGAGTTGGCGAAGTTTTCGTAAAGGTACCGCAAAGCTTTACAATCGTCTTTTTGTGGTTCCAATTCCGTAATCCTGTAATTTTACGAATCAGCGGGCTGATTAGCATCTCGAAGGAAACACTGCCAGCTGCGGGATTGCCAGATAGAGCAATGAGTAAGGAGTTTTTCCAAACCCCAGCTAAAACAGGCATGCCCGGCTTCATTGCTACGCCTTTAAAGAGAAGGGGGATTTGCAGTTCCTGAAATAGTTTTTCCATTAAATCATAATCGCCAACAGAAGCGCCGCCTGTTGTAATATATACAGGCAGATCAGGCAGCTCAGAAAGCTTTGTAATGATAGAGGATAAATTGTCTTCTACATGTCCAAGTAAAACAGGCTCTCCTCCAGCCTTAAGGGTTTTTGCCAATAGCATATAACTATTGGAATCGCGAATTTTGCCAAGTTTCATAGGAGCAGAAGGAGACAAAAGTTCACTGCCTGTGGCAAGGATACAAATCTTTGGTTTATGGAAGACCAGTGGATTGGCCTGTCCTAACATGGACAAGAGCCCAAGTGCTCCTTCTTCTAAGAGAGTGCCTGTTGTTAATACTTTCTCATTGATACGAATTTCTTCACCTTGAGAACAAATATTGGTTGCTGCTTTGTCGGCAGTCAGTATTTCAATCTGATCATTGACTAGGCGAGTATCTTCTAGGCGAACGACGGCATCAGCACCTTCAGGAATTTTGGCGCCCGTCATGATTCGTGTTGCCTGTCCGGAAGTGACAATTTTGCAAGGAACTGATCCTGCAGGTACGGATTCGATTTGCATGAGCAGGACAGGATGTTCTGGGGACACGTGGACAATATCTTTCAGTTGTACCGCATACCCGTCTAACGGGGAACGATTAAAAGGGGGAAAATCCATGGTGGAAGTAATATCTTCTGCTAAAATACGGCCAAAACACTCTGCCAGAGGGTATCTCGTGGTACTGCAAGGCAGTGGTGCATGGTTTAATAAAAGGGTAAGGGCATCTTCTAGTACAATCATTTTAAATCACCTGCTTTTGTTATCATAGTATAGAATTTATAAGCTTTTTTGGAGCAAAAACACGGAACCGCGAAGGCGCGAAGAGGCGAAGTTAATAGGTCGAGTATGTTTACTTCGTGTTCTTCCTATTCTTCGCGTCTTCGCGGTTCAAAAGGTCTTATTTTTAAAGGACGCGAAGCGTTTTTCTTATACATATAGGCTTGTTGATAGTCAGGGAAAGAATTCAAGTTTTTAAATAAGAGTTCCAAGTTGATGGTGGGCGGCCAGAATTCTTCTAATAGATAGAAGCAATTCAGCAAGCTGCAAAGAGATGACACTTTGTAATGACCTGC
Organism: Pelosinus fermentans DSM 17108; assembly: GCF_000271485.2. Lineage (NCBI taxonomy): Bacteria > Bacillati > Bacillota > Negativicutes > Selenomonadales > Sporomusaceae > Pelosinus > Pelosinus fermentans. The sequence continues at coordinate 4,029,542 of NZ_AKVN02000001.1, read as the reverse complement.
GCACAAAGCTTGTTCAATGACTGGGAGGGAACTTTTTTGGTAAGAGGCAAAGAGTGGCTGTATTTTACCGTGATATAGGGGCAGTACCGCATCTCGCTCTTTGTTAGCTGCTGCGTAGTTTAAAATCGTTTGCACAGCTTCTGGTATAACAAAAGGCATATCACAGCTAATAACAAAAGCAGTAGCATACTGAGCATAATGCAGACCGGCGTGTATTCCGCTTAAAGGGCCGCATTGGGGAATGATATCCCTTAAGACCCGGACAGAGGAAGGCAAGCTGCGGGGCTGATTGCTTATGACAAGAATATCTTGTGAGATCTTCTCCATACATTCAATAATACTGTGTAGAATATCATGATCGCCCCAGGGGAGGGAGGCTTTGTCTTGACCCATTCGCGTACTGTTGCCTCCCGCTAAGATAACGGCACTGATTTGCTGCTGATTCAAGGTTTTATATCTCCTTTTTTAAGTTTAGGGCAGAGGAGAGGGGTCTTGGGTAATGCTTGTGAATAAAGTAAGAAAATGACGGGCAGCAGCCGACAGGTGACGATTACGCATCCAGATAACGGCTGATGCAATATTGATACAAGGATCATTAATGGTCTTAAATACCAGGTTGGTATTGGGAATAAGACCAATCGCGGCCCGCGGCACAATTGCTATGCCTACATTCGCGTCAGCCCAGGCTAAAATCGGCATGATATCATCACTCTTACAAAGTAAATACGGGTTAAAACCAGCTTGTTGGCAATGTTCTGTAATAATGATTTCATACTTACGATGGATCATTAATGGCTGATCCATGAGCTTTTGCAAAGGGATGGAATCGCCTTCTTCTTCTAGAAGTCCAGTATTATCCTTATGAATGGCAGCCACTAAAGGTTCTTTAGGCAGCTCGATGGATTCATAGGTATCCGTATCAAAAGAGAAACGTACTAAACCGATTTCAATTAATCCTGCATTTAAGAGTTCAATAATGCGAATTGACTCTCCTTCCCATAGCTCAAACTTTAAATCAGGATAGTGATTGCGAAAGATACGCGCTACTTTTGGTAAAATGGTTACTCCAGAGGAGGAGGCTGTACCGATGGATAGTGTTCCATAGGCACCAGAATCGATGTCTTTGATTTCTTTTACCGTTGTATCCATCAGCTTAAGTAATTGTTCTGCCCGATTGCGCAGCAAACGTCCTGCTTCTGTAAGTTGAATTTTTCGATGACCACGTTCAAAAAGCTTTGTACCTAAATTTTCTTCCAGCTGTTTCATTTGCCGGCTAAGAGGAGGCTGAGCCATATGCAAGCGCTGAGCGGCTGTTGTGATGTTGCCTTCTTGTGCAATGGCAAGAAAATATTGTATTTCACGTAGACTTATCATAAAAAGCACTCTCCTATAAAGCACGAATACCTAAAAAGTATGGAAGATGAATCTTATTAGTATTATTAGTATGGAATAAATTTTGATATAATTGTAATCTGAAAGACTTATATAGTCAAATCATAATTTATTTTCGCATACATACTAAAAAGCGCGAAGAGCAGAAGAAAACACGAAGGGAATAAGCAGTGTTCTTCAAACTCTTCGTGTCTTCGTGTTTAAATCTTTATCGTTAAGTAGAAGTAAAGAATGGAGGCGTTTGAAGTTGAGCCGTAATTTGAATTCATTTGTTTTGGCAGATTCTAAAAAATGCATTGGCTGTCGCGTCTGCGAAGTAGCCTGTGCTGTTGCTCATTTGGATACAGAAATTAAGACCGTAGGGAATATGAATTTTTCCCTGAATCCACGGTTGTATCTCGTCAAAACTCCTGAGATCACAATGCCTGTTCAATGTCGCCATTGCGAAGATGCTCCTTGTTTAAAGAGCTGTCCAGTGTCAGCGATTAAAGAGCAGAGCAATCGGATTGTAATTGATGAAGCAGGCTGTATTGGTTGTAAAAGCTGTATAATGGCTTGTCCTTTTGGAGCCATTGAACTGATTGTTTCTCGCCAAGAACGTGTAGGAGATGAAGAGGACCGTCTGCGAGATGAACCAGAGGTTGTTGCTAGTAAATGTGATCTATGTGGGGGAGCGCCCGCATGTGTAAAAGCTTGTCCCCGTGAAGCCCTTCAATATGTTGATATGGTAAAAGAACGAACACAGCGGCGTATTGAGGCGGCCAATAAGATGAGTGGATTCCACAACGAATTCATGGTCAGGGAGGGATAAGTGGTGGCTAAAAAACTACAAGAAAATATTAAAATAGATGCAGAACTTTGTACAGGATGTGGTCGATGCTCGGAAGTCTGCCCTGTAGATGCGATTGAAGGTGAAGAAGGTAAGCCTCAGTCTGTTAATGTGGCTAAATGTGTCATGTGTGGGCAATGTGTGCAAATATGCAGCGCTTATGATTCTCCTTTTGAACAGTATGCGACGTCTCGCAGCCAAAGACTGAAAGAACGGAATATGCCTATTGTGAAAGAACCACTATTTGCTGCTTATTATCATGGTGACTTTTTTAAAGTAAAGAAGCGATTAGCAGACAAAAAACAATTTTCCATGGTGCAATGCGCTCCGGCAGTCAGAGTCTCTCTTGCCGAAGAATTTGGAATGCCCCTTGGCAGCCTGGTACCAGGAAAAATGGTTGCAGCCTTAAAGCGTTTGGGTTTTACGCGAGTATATGATACGAACTTTGCTGCTGACTTAACCATCATGGAAGAAGGCAGTGAATTGGTTAAGAGGATTACAGAGGGCGGATCACTGCCGATGTTTACCTCCTGTTGTCCAGCATGGGTAAAGTTTGTGGAAAATGAATATCCTGAGCTGATTGATCATTTATCAAGCTGTAAATCACCGCAGCAAATGGCGGGAAGCATGTTTAAGACCTATGGTGCGAGTGTTGATGGGGTCGATGCCCGAGAGGTGTATAGCGTTGCGATCATGCCCTGTACCTGTAAAAAGTTTGAGGCTAATCGGCCTGAGATGAAATCTAGCGGCTATCAGGATGTGGATGCAGTCTTAACCACAAGGGAATTAGCTTATCTTATTAAGGAAGCGGCGATTGATTTTAATGCTCTGCCTGAAGAAAGCTTTGATAAACCTTTAGGCATGTACTCCGGAGCGGGTACGATTTTTGGGGTAACAGGCGGTGTTATGGAAGCAGCGATTCGTACTGCCTATGAACTGATAACCAAAGAACCGATTGAAAATGTGAACGTAACAAGTGTCAGAGGTGAACAAGGTGTCAGGAAGGTCACATTGGATACTGGTGCATTAAAACTTAAAACCGTTGTGGTTTCAGGATTGAAAAATGTAATTCCCATTTTGGAAGATATACAAAGAGGAAAGGCTGATTTTCACTTTATGGAGGTCATGACCTGTCCGGCAGGCTGTATCAGCGGTGGTGGTCAACCGAAAATGCTCTTGCCCGTCGATGGAAGAAAAGCCTATGAAAATCGTAAATCCAGCACCTATCAGCATGATGAAGAGCAGCGCTATCGAAAGTCTCATGAAAATCCAGAAATACAAGATATTTATCAAAAGTTTTTGGGAGAACCCCTGGGTCATAAATCCCACAAACTTTTGCATACCCACTATAAGCCTAGTCGATGAGGTTTAGGGCAAAGGATGAGCATAACTAACGCTTCGCCGTTCTAATTAACCTACGCTTATAGTTATGCTCATCCTTTGCCTGTTTACGGCTATATATTATACATAAAGAAGACTTAGGAGGTAGAAATATGAATGACTTTGTAATAGCAGATCCTGGGAAATGTATTGGCTGCCGTACGTGTGAAGTTGCCTGTGTAATGGCGCATCAAAAGGAGCAAGCTCTTGAAAAACTGACTGTAGAAAATTTTTCGCCAAGACTAAGGGTTGTAAAGACTGCAAAAGTGACTACGCCGATTCAATGCCACCAGTGTGAAGATGCACCCTGTGCTAAGGCTTGTGCTGCTCAAGCGATCGTGCAGCAAGATCAGTCTGTGCAAGTGATTCAAGGGAGGTGCATCGGTTGTAAGGCGTGTTTGATGGCGTGTCCTTATGGTGCGATGGATTTGGTGCTCACTGCGGCGCCTGCACAAGGTGAAAGTAAAGTGGAGGCACTAAAATGCGACTTGTGCCGCAAACAAGATGGGGGCCCCTCCTGTATTAAAGTTTGCCCAACAAAGGCTCTTTATGAAGTCCGTGGTTCTAAAATGGTGGAACAGATGCAAAATAGACGCAAACGAGCGGCTCTTGGAGTAACGAGCAGCAGATAATAGGAAAAGAATGGAGGGTGTCAAATGGCTAATAAAGTCTTAACGATATGTCCTTATTGCGGCAGCGGCTGTCAAATCTATTTAACGGTAAAAGATGGGGAAGTTATAGGCGCTGAGCCTGGAAATGGCCGTACAAATGAAAGTGAATTATGTTTGAAGGGATATTATGGCTGGGATTTTCTTAAGAATTCAAAGCGCCTTACTGCCCGCTTAATGAAACCGCTATTAAGGCGCAGCCGTACCGATGAATTTGAGGAAGTGTCCTGGGAAGAGGCAATTGATTTTGCTGCAACCAGATTGCAGGCGATTAAGGAAAAGTATGGTCCTGATGCAATTATGGCTACGGGATCGGCTCGCGGCCCTGGAAATGAAGCCAATTATATTATGCAGAAATTTGTTAGGGCAGCCCTGGGAACGAATAATATTGACCATTGTGCCCGGGTCTGTCATGGATCTTCGGTATCAGGTTTGCAAGCTACCTTAGGAAATGGGGCAATGTCCAATTCCATTCCTGAAATTGAAGATACAAAATGCGTCTTTATTTTTGGCTATAATGCGGCAGAATCCCATCCGATTGTTGCGCGCCGCATCGTTAAAGCAAAGGAAAAAGGGGCAAAGGTGATTGTTACCGATCCCCGCTTTACGGAGCAGGCTAAAATTGCCGATCTATGGCTGCCTATTAAGAATGGTACGAATATGGCTCTTGTAAATGCCTTCGGAAATGTCTTGATTCAAGAAGGTTTATACAACAAGCGGTATGTAGAAAATTTTACAGAAGGTTTTGCAGAATACAAAAAAAATGTCGCAAAGTATACACCGGAATATGCTGAAAGTATTACAGGAATACCTGCGAAGGATATTCGAGAGGCCATACGGACCTATGCTAAAGCTCCTAGTGCGACTATTCTCTGGGGAATGGGAGTTACTCAATTTGGTCAAGCCGTGGATGTTGTAAAAGGGTTGTCTTCCCTAGCCTTGCTGACAGGAAATCTAGGACGTCTGAATGTAGGCGTAGGTCCAGTGCGGGGGCAGAATAATGTACAAGGGGCCTGTGATCATGGGGCACTTCCTAACTTATTTCCGGGTTATCAATCAGTGGAGGATGACGCAATCCGGAGTAAGTTTGAAAAGTCCTGGGGCGTATCCTTACCGGCAAAGCCTGGTTACCGCCTGACAGAAGTTCCTCATCTGGCAAAAGAAGGCAAAGTGAAAGCGTACTATATATTTGGTGAAGATCCTGTGCAAAGCGATCCTGATGCAGCAGGCGTTAGAGAAGCATTAGCCAGTATGGAACTTGTTATCGTCCAGGATATTTTCATGAATAAAACGGCACTGCATGCAGATGTTATTTTTCCAGCTACCTCTTGGGGAGAGCATGAGGGAGTTTATTCTTCAGCAGACAGGGGGTTTCAGAAATTCAATAAGGCAATTGAGCCGAAAGGCGATGTGAAGCCCGATTGGGAAATCATTTCCTTGATGTCAACTGCTATGGGATATCCTATGAAATATAGTAAGACAGAAGAAATTTGGGAAGAGCTAAGAACGCTGTGTCCCATTTATGCTGGAGTTACCTATAAGCGTCTGGAGGAGCTGGGGAGCATCCAGTGGCCCTGTACCAGTGAAGATTCCGTGGGGACAAAATATCTATATGAAGGCAATAAATTTGATACTCCAAGTGGAAAAGGACTTCTCTTTGCATCGGAATACCGCTCACCGAAAGAAATGCCTGACAAGAAATATCCATTGGTATTATGTACGGTAAGAGAAATTGGTCATTATTCGGTTCGGACAATGACAGGAAACTGCGCTGCTTTACAGGTTTTGGCAGATGAGCCAGGTTATATACAAATGAGTCCTGAGGATCTTGCAGCATTGAATATTAAGGATCAGGAACTGGTGTGGGTATCTTCCCGGCGTGGGAAGGTCATAGCAAGAGCACTTTCTACTGAGCGGGTAAATACAGGTGCCGTGTATATGACCTATCATTGGTGGATTGGTGCTTGTAATGAATTAACCATCGATCATCTTGACCCGATCTCTTTTACGCCAGAGTATAAATACTGTGCTGTAAAAGTTGAACCTATTGAAGATCAGGATTGGGCAGAAGGTTATGTACAAAGTGAATATAGCAAACTGAAGAAAAAGATGTTTTGTTAATTCTATAAAAAAATGGCGTCGCAAATGTTGCTGACGCCATTTTTTTATAGAATAGTACTCTGTCCCTAGATTTTACCATTGGAGCAGTTCCTAGATAATAGCAGGTTTTTGTTGAAAAAAGCAGAATAATGTCTTAAATAATACGGTTTTTGAAAGGAGGATCAGATTCAATGCGATTTTTGCATAAATTCATACTATTACTCTGCTCATTAGTCATTATTAGCAGTTTTATTCAATTTATTGCTTTTGATCGATTTTTCCTTGCAAATACCAGTTCGTTGTTATTGGCTACCAACGAAAAAGCTGCAAATAATCTTAGTGAGCAGTTACTAGCCTATTTTAAAAATATTGAGGCTTCCATGGCAATCATTGCATCCGATCCTTCTCTTAGAAAGGATAAAGAGCTTCTTGATAAAATAAATGCAGTGATTCCCGAAGTCAATACGATATTTATTATTGATAAAGAAGGGAATGTTTCTGTTTCGAGTCAGCCTGAAAAGACATCAGGAGTAAATTTATCAAAAAGAGACTATTTTCAGCATGGAATAAAGGGAGAGACATACATCAGCGGCGTTTATAAAAGTGCTCAAGGTCGTGAAGTAGTTGCGATTTCCACCCCTATTATTGAGGATGGTACTGTAGTTGGTGTGGTTGTGGCGACTGTTTGGCTGTACGATAATAAACTGGCAATGATGTTTGATAATAAATCCTTTGGCCGAAACGGATATATTGCAATTACTGATCAGCAAGGGATTGTAGTATATCATTCACTTCAGGAACGTATTGGTAAGAAAGGGGGAATCATTGAAAGTTTACAAGGCATGACAGGTTCAACCATTATGAAGAATTATTCTGAAATTGAAAATTATATTGGATACAGCAAGGTGCCTCAATTGGATTGGTATGTTATTGTGGGTACACCTACTGCCGAGATAACACAGTATCGTAATATGATGCTTTACCAGATATTGGCCGTGTCAATATTTACGTTTTTTATAGTTGTCATCATTGGTACGTATACGGTGCGCCGATATATGAAGCCTTTTGAGACATTAATAGAAGCTTTTGGCTCTGTCAGGACAGGAAACTATAAGAAGATTGCCTTAACTGGCTATGCGGCTGAATTCGGAGAAATGATTCAAAGCTATAATGATACGATTCGAAAATTAGAAGAAGTTCATAGTACCTTAAAAGGAGCGGCAGATATTGACGCATTGACTGGAGCTTATAATCGCAGATCTTTTGATAAAATAGTGGAATTACTGCGAGGAGAGCTGCAAGCTGGATCTCTTACTACATTAGGTGTTATGGTATTGGATCTGGATAATTTTAAGAAGCAAAATGATATTTCTGGTCATTTAGCCGGTGATGATATTTTAAAAGAATTTACGGTTATCGCACAATCTATTGTAGGATTTCGATCCTTATTTCGGTTTGGCGGAGACGAATTTGCAATTATTTTGCGGAATGTCTCCGATACAATGGTTATTTCTTATGCGGAAGAGATACGCTTGCAGTGTGCCAAGAAACTAAGTGGCTGTACCGTAAGTATTGGTGTTGCAGCTTATCCTAAAAATGGTGATTCCATAGATGAGTTGCTAGCTTTCGCTGATAAAGCACTTTATATGAGTAAGGAAACTAGAAATAAAGTAACAGAGTATCCAGCTGACATGGTATAAAGAAGTATTGAATGTCGAGAAATTATTGTGAGAATTGAAAAGTGATATTCCGCAAGACAATTAAAGCTTGTATAACGTACAATAAAGATACGGAATGAATGGGTAATTTATAAAAGTGCGGGAGAGGGCCATGAAACATATATTCTTCTATCAAACCAATATTGGGGAAATTGGAATTGCGGAAAACAAAGGTGCAATTACAAATTTGTTTATTAAAAATGAACACATTCCCCAGGAGGTTGTTGTAAAAGAAACAGCGGTGCTAAAAGAAGCAGGTAAGCAGCTAATGGAATATTTTGCAGGAAAACGTAAATCCTTTACGCTTCCTCTTGCTCCAGAAGGTACAGAATTTCAGAAGAAAGTTTGGAAAGCGCTGCAAGAAATTCCCTGTGGTGAAACACGAAGCTATAAAGATGTCGCAAGGAGTATTGGCCAGCCAAAGGCTTCTCGTGCCATTGGCATGGCTAACAACAAAAATCCCATGTTGATTTTGATTCCATGCCATCGAGTCATAGGTGCAAATGGAAATTTGGTTGGCTATGCTGCCGGGCTCCAGGTTAAAGAATATCTTTTGAAGTTGGAAAAATAGTATGGAAACAGTAAAGACAAAGTTTTTTGCATATGGTCAAAGAGAAATTGAGTATTTACAAAATGTCGACCCAATACTCGGAGCTGCGATGAAGCGATTGGGAAAGATTGATCGTGAGGTTATTCCGGACCTGTTTGCAGCTCTGATCTACGCTATTGTTGGACAACAGATTTCCGTTAAGGCAGCGTATACGGTCTGGCATAGAATGCAGCTCCACTTTGAAGAGATGATTCCGCAGCAGATTGCTTTGGCCACAGTGGAGGAAATTCAGCAATGCGGTATGTCTACAAGAAAAGCGATTTATATTAAAAATATTGGTGAAGCAGTGATGCATAGCCGTTTGAACCTTATAGAACTATATGACCTGCCAGATGAAGAGGTTATCAAGCGCCTATCACAAATAAATGGCATTGGTGTCTGGACAGCAGAAATGCTGCTTCTTAATTCAATGGAACGCCCTGACATTGTTAGCTGGGGCGATATTGCCATAAGACGGGGCATGATGAACCTCTATAATCTAACAACGATTACAAAAGAACAATTTGAGAAATATAAGAAACAATATTCTCCTTACGGCTCCGTAGCGTCTATCTATCTCTGGAAATTATCCTTTGAATCATAATGAGCAAAGAAATCAACTTTAAACGCCTGTCAGAATCTATGCAGATTCGGCAGGCGTTCTTTCATCTCCTATGCAATTTTTAAGCGGAATGCATCAATGCTTTTAATAATTCTTGCCAGCTATTAGCTATATGGATTGCATTTTCATATGCTGGAGTATTCCTCTGGGTCTTAACGGGAAGGCAATTGATCATGACCGTGTTATGGTCGGAGTCCTTTACATGCATTACAACATGTATATTATTTACATTGGAGTCTTTCTTATTACGAATCAAGCCGCTAACAGGTTTTAAACCGTCCAATAAAGCCTTGCGAATTTTATCAGTAATTTGTGTTTCGGTAATAATTGCCGGATTATTTTCAACGATTGAAACATCTAGAATATCGTTAGGCTCAAATAGTTTATATGACATATTGGTTGATACAATGCAAAATCGTTTTGACTCTACGTCAACATACAGAAATCCCGACAAATCCATACCATTGACAATTGTACACGCACTTGAAGCTCTAAAACCATCAATCTGGGCGACGATAGCATCTGACTGGACAGCTAAAGTACGGACTCTCTTTTTTAATTTATTGCTTTTTAAGATTGAATAAGCCAAAGCCCCAATAGCCCCAAGGGCAGTTAATAAAAATATGTCAACCACAATGTCACTCCTCATTTTATTATTAAAGTTATTATTACCACAAATAACTGAGTATTCCTGCATAACATAAAAAGAAAGCCTATAGCTGCAGTCTGAGGGAGTTGTGATATGTAAAAGTAAATAATAGGTGTGTATGCTGCATCGCTAATCAGCAATAAAAGTCTATGATAATAATTATTAAATAATTAAAATCACTAAAACATATTGACTATTTCCTACTAGGATAGTATGATATAAATACAAACAGATAATCAAAGGAGGTTTCTAAGATGAAACAGGTAGAATTAAAATATGGATTTGAGGCATTGGAGCCTCATATTGATGAACTTACCATGAGGACGCATTATAGCAAGCATCATGCAACGTATACCAATAATTTTAATGCAGCATTGGAAAAACTCCCAGAGCTATCCGGCAAGACTGTGGAGGAAATCTTGGCAAATCTTCCTGCTATTTCCGATACAGCGCTGCGAACTGCTATCCAGAATAATGGAGGCGGATACTATAATCACAATCTCTATTTTACAATTATGTCACCTGAAGGGGGCGGAGAACCGACAGGGGCTTTAGCAAAACAAATCGAGAAAGTATTCGGAAGTTTTGCAGATTTTAAAGAAAAAATAAAAGCTGCAGCGATTGGCCGATTTGGTTCAGGATGGGCGTGGCTTTCCACCGATTCTGCAGGAAATCTGGCAATCAGCTCTACTCCCAATCAAGACAATCCTTTTATGGAACCGGGCAGCAAATGGATACCCATTCTCGCTATTGATGTATGGGAGCATGCTTATTATCTAAAGTACAAAAACCTGCGTCCGGATTATATCGAAGGCTTCTTTCAAGTAATTGACTGGAAAGAGGTAGCTAGATTATACGAAGCGTCTATTACATAATGGCTTTGCAGACAAATAAATAACACGATTCCAGTAATTGTGAGGCTCCGTTGCTTTTCTGAGCACGGAGTCTTGTTTTTAAATAGGTCAAGGATGATCCTGGATAACGATTTCGTTATATGATTAAAAATGTTGGCAGTGTGGAAGATCTCATTGATTGAGTATAATAAAATTGGCAGCAGCAGACACTAAAAGGGTCTACCTTATGCTGGTGTAGAAGGTAAGCTAATAAGCATAGAATGCTTATGCTTTTTGTTATATAAAACTGGGATACCAAAAGGAAAGGAGATATGATGACAAAGATGGTAACAGGATGGAATCTAGACAACAGTTATGCCCGTCTGCCGGAATCCCTTTTTACCAAACAGAATCCAACGGCTGTACATTCGCCGAAGTTGATCATTCTCAATGATCAACTGGCAGCAGATCTGGGGTTGAATGTCCAGGTGCTGCAAAGCAAAGAGGGCGTTGCGGTACTCGCTGGCAACCGGATTCCTGAAGGTGCCTTGCCTCTTGCTCAAGCGTATGCGGGGCATCAATTCGGCAATTTTACCATGTTAGGGGATGGGCGGGCTGTGCTGCTTGGTGAGCAGATCACTCCCCTGGGTGTACGATTTGATATTCAGCTCAAGGGTTCAGGCAGAACGCCATACTCCCGCCGTGGTGATGGTCGAGCGGCATTGGGACCGATGCTTCGAGAATATATCATTAGTGAAGCAATGCATGCACTTGATATTGCAACCACCCGCAGCCTGGCGGTGGTGACAAGCGGTGAGTCAATAATCCGCGAAAGCGAACAGTCCGGTGCCATCCTGACCCGCGTGGCTGCCAGTCACTTGCGTGTCGGTACCTTTCAATACATTTCGGAATGGGGAACAGTTGAAGATCTCAAGTCCTTAGCAGATTATACATTGCAGCGGCATTTTCCGGGAGCTGAGGCTGCTGATAATCCTTACCTTTTTCTTCTGCAGGAAGTGATCAAGCGCCAGGCGGCATTGATTGCCAAATGGCAGCTGGTTGGCTTTATACACGGGGTGATGAATACAGACAACATGGCTCTGAGTGGCGAAACAATTGATTATGGTCCCTGCGCCTTCATGGACGCCTATGATCCGGGAACCGTATTCAGTTCTATTGACATGAGGGGCCGTTATGCCTATGGCAATCAGCCGCATATTGCCGGGTGGAATCTCGCAAGATTTGCTGAAACTCTGTTGCCGCTGCTGCATGACAATGAGGAGCAGGCTGTCAAAATAGCTCAGGATGCAATTTTAGAGTTTACTGGCTTATATCGCTGTAATTGGCTCGCGGGAATGAGGGCAAAACTGGGAATATTCAATGAAGAATTACAGGATGAATCCCTTATTGAAGACTTCCTCAATATGATGCATAAGTATCGTGAGGATTATACCAATACTTTCCGCGCATTAACTTTTGATACTGCAGAAGATATGGTACTATTTGGAACCGCTGAATTTTCTCAGTGGAATGAGCGGTGGCAGGCAAGATTAGGCAGGCAGCAGGAAGCGAAAGCAGCTTCCCATCAATTGATGCGAAACAGCAATCCCGGGATAATCCCTCGCAACCACCGGGTAGAAGCCGCACTAGAAGCCGCAGTGCAAGGTGATTACAGCGTGATGGAGCGGCTTCTTGCTGTTCTTTCAAGCCCCTACGCCCACTCCCCCGAACAGGCTGATTACTCCAAATTGCCTGGGCCATCTACTCATCCTTACCAAACTTTTTGCGGTACTTGATATAAGAACATAAGCGTAGAGCAAAAGAGAAATTTGATGACCAACTCGGTGCAAAGCCGCTTAGCTTTGCACCGAGTTGGTCATACTTGCTTTTCTTTGCTTTTCCTAGCAATAGCATATATTTTAAGAACCATCCATCTAATGAATATTGCCATTGTAATATAGATGGGGAAGCCATAATAATATTTCCACTTAAGGATCAGATAAAAATCGCTCCACACCAGCAGCGGCTCCAATATAAAGCAGAATATGGTCGCCATTAGCAGTGTTGCCCACAAAAAAGTTTTCCAGGTCTTGCAATACTGGTAAATAAGAGAGTAGATCATTGGTAAGCTAGCCAGGTCTACTGCTGATAAAGGCGGAAATATTGCAATAATATCAGCAGGATATTCCCAGAGGGTCAGCTCTTCCCCCATTTCATCCAGAACGAGAGTAATGATGGCAGTTAAACCGGCATGCAAGGTGATTTCCGGCAGTCGGGATTTATCCACCAATTTCCACCAAACGAGGGCAGAAAAAGCAAAGACACCTAGCAAAAAGAACCATCGAAAGTGAAAAAGATCATCCTGCAGCCACTCATTAATACGCAAGTAAGTTAACAGCTTCTGCAATTCTACAGCTGTAGCTATTCCGGTATCGAAAAACATAGCTTGCCTCCTTAACTAGAATGTCTTTGAGCATTTTCGGCAATGGAAAAGATAAGAACAACTACTCCTCTGATGAACAGCGCCACAGCGATGTATAGCAGGAAGCTATAGCCATAGTTCCAGTTCAGCAATCGATAGAAATCAGCCCACGCCAGAGCGGGCTCAAAGATAAAAGACAGTAAGCCGGAAATGATAATAGCAGCCGAGCTAAAACTCTTCCAAGTCGGGAAGTATTGGTAGGTAAGGGATAATACCAGAGATACAAATAATAAATTAATAGCTGTTATAACCGGAAATACCGGAAGTAAATAAATTGGGTAGACCCATAGAATTAATTCTTCGCCGCATTCGTCGATGCTCATCATGACAATTGTTGTTAAAACAGTATATAGCAGGATTTCCGGTATTCTTGCCTTATTAAGCATTCTCCACCACAGGGCGATGGTTAACGTAAACAATCCTAGCAGAAGCCACCACTTAAATTGAAATACATCTTCCTGCAGCCATTTCTCGATATGAACAGAAGTAAGCATTTTTTGTATTTCTATCTCAGCTGCAGAGCCTGTTACCGCAAGTAACATATGTTGCCTCCTTAATCAATACACAGTTGAATTGTTTTTATTATGCCACAAGAGAGGACCTTGCATCCGAGGGTGTGTCTTCAAACTATCAAAACGTTCACTGATAGCGCTTTTTGCACCATACTTTGTTAAAAATTTTTGAAATAAGGACCATTATTCCTACAAATTTTTTCCTTGTCTTTATTTTGAAGTTGCTGACTATTGATTAGCTTTGAAACTGTTACTAATTGATAAGGAGACTGCGCATTATATTCAAGCATCCCTGGACAAACTATTTAAGATTCTGCGATCCTTATAGTAGCCCATAGGCTCAGCGCAGCTGTAATGCGGATGAATTATTGCATTCAATAATAATGGTATGTAAGAGCAAAAAAGTTGTGTATGCTAAATATTTTAATAGGCATTTAAAGGGATTGTCAAAATGATTGATGAAAGGGACATAAAAGACAGTCTCGTTATTACAATAAGATAAAAATAGCTGATGCTGGATAGGAGTTGAAAATATGATAACTCACTCTAAAATACGACGGACAGGGGCCGTTTTCAAGCTGTTTGCAGGATTTCTCATAGAGATTGCCTGGTATAATCTTTTGCGTAGAATATATGGTCCTAAAATAGAGGCCCGACTACCTGAACTTTATCGTAATCAGGCCATTCGCTTTCGGGAGACTGCTTTAGTTCTACAGGGATTGATGATAAAAGTAGGGCAGTTCTTTAGTACCCGTATTGATGTACTTCCTGTGGAATATATTACAGAATTGGCTCTGCTGCAAGATCAAGTACCACCTGTGAGTAGTGCAAAGATCAAAGAAGTAATTGAATTGGAACTTGGGGGCAAGGTGGAAGAGCTATTTGCCCAGTTTGATGATAATCACATTGCTGCGGCATCCTTTGGACAGGTACACCAAGCTGTCTTGCTGTCTGGAGAAGTGGTGGCGGTGAAAGTATTAAGGCCATCGATTGAGAAGATTATTGAAATCGATCTCACAGCCTTTCGAACTGTGATCTGGATGGTAAAGGTCTTTACTAAATGGGAGCAGTATGCTGATTTTGATGCTATCTATGCTGAATTTAGTGCTACCATTCGTGAAGAACTTGACTATCGGCAGGAACTGGCTAATCTTGAACGGTTCCGGAGGAATTTTCAAGACGATCCGATGATTTCTGTGCCAGCTGTTTATCCGAAATATTCAAGGCAGCGGGTGTTGACTCTGGAGTTCGTCTCGGGGTACAAGGTGACAGATCGTGCCGGTTTGTT
Source organism: Pelosinus fermentans DSM 17108 (assembly GCF_000271485.2). Classification (NCBI taxonomy): domain Bacteria; kingdom Bacillati; phylum Bacillota; class Negativicutes; order Selenomonadales; family Sporomusaceae; genus Pelosinus; species Pelosinus fermentans. The sequence goes on along the minus strand of NZ_AKVN02000001.1, from coordinate 4,014,480 downwards.
AGCAGCAGGAATTAGCCCAAAAAACGTGGCGGGCAATGTAGTCGATTCCTACCTTAAGCAAGCTTTAATACACGGGTTTTACCATGCCGACCCTCATCCCGGTAACTTATTTGTGAGACCGGATGGTGGCATTATTTTTATTGATTTTGGTATGGTGGGCAGGATTACAGACCATAACAAAAAGGCTGTCCGTAAACTGATTGGTGGAGTAATCAACAGTAATGCTGAAGAAGTGTCTCATGCTTTGCAAGAATTGGGATTTATTAAGCCGGCTGCCAATCTTTTAAGTTTGCAAAAGGCAATTTCCTTGTTATTGGCTGGCTTGCAAGATATGCAGTTGGAGGAGCTAGGAAAACTAAAAATTGATGGGCTTTTAGAAGAATTACGTGAATTCATTTACTCTCAGCCCTTTCAAATTCCCGTACATTACACCTTTTTGGGCAGAGCTGTGGGGACCCTATCAGGGATTGCCACAGGGTTAGATCCGAATATGAATATTTTGGCAGTGATTAAGCCCTACGCAAAACAGGTTCTTGGTCAAGAATTTTCACTTCTGCAATTGGTTTGGCAGAAGACCAAAAAAGTAGTTTTAGCGGGGGTGGAGGTTCCGCCATTACTGGAGCAGACTTTACGGGATCTTCGTGCCGGGGATGTCCAAGTTAAGGTGGAAATGGGACCTGTTTTGAGACAGTTACGGTTTCAGGAGACTTTGGCAAATCGACTAGTGTGGACTATTTTGTTGACAGGCACAGGGATCGGAGCGGCTGTGCTTTGGAGCAGCGGGCATAAAGACATAGCCGTTTTATTACTGTATATTATGGGGGTTCTTGCCTTGCTATTGGTAAATAATTTGCGCAAACGGGCTGAAAGAGTGCTTCATTGGCACCGTCATTCTCGTCGGTGATGAGATTCGTAAAAAGATGATAAAAAGGGAGATTAATTTTGTCCTTCTTAAGGAATGAATACAGGGCTCATTCCTTTTAGATTGACCTAATAGACGATTTAAATATAAAGAAGTGGGAGCGGGAGCGGACAGTAGAGAAAATAAAAATTGTTATATGGGCAAATAAATGAGCAATCACTTCATCTTATATACTTATATACAAATAATGGTAATGTGCAATGGCAGGGAAAAAAGAAAATAGTTAACGAAACAATATATATAGTATGTAAATGTTTTTTTTGTATTATGGAGGAAACAATGCTTGGAATTTTCAATGAAATAGGAATCAGAATCACAAACGGCGGCTTCAAATCGCATTTAGCAGTTTTCTTCATTAGTTTAGCGTTAGGCATCATCATACTCCGGTTGGTGTTTTCTAAACTGCTCAAAATAATTGCAGCAAAAACAAAAATCTCTTATCCCCTGCTGCAGCAAACCTTTAAGGGAATACCTTAAGCATAAGCTTGGGAAAGCATCCAAAAACTTCGCTTCCACTTCGATTATAGCCACAGCAATCGACTTGACCGTTTATGCCATCGGCATATTGATTTTGCTTGAATCTTTTGGAGTTTCGATCTCTCCGTTGATCACCGCTTTGGGCGTTGGCGGCTTGGCTACAGCTTTGGCGCTGCAGGACACTTTGGCGATTTTATTTTCCGGAATCAACATTTTGGTGTCCAGGCAAATCAAGATGGGTGACTTTGTTAAACTGTCGACCGGCGAAGAAGGCCATGTAGTGGATATGAACTGGCGTAATACCACAATAAAAACTCCTACTGAGAACATGGCGGTCGTACCCAACAAAACAATTGCTTCTGCTATCATCACTAATTATGCTCAGCCCTTTGCAGAATGTTTTATCTCCATTCCCATAGGAGTCAGTTATGAAAGTGATTTGGATCATGTGGAAAAGGTTACTTGCATGGTGGCAAAAGAAATTCTTCAAGAAACCGAGGGCGGCGTTAAAAATTTTGAACCTTATATCCGGTACGGTGGTTTCAACGGGACCAGTATTAGCTTCAATGTTATCTTGCGGATAAAAGCTGTAACGGATCAGCAGCTCATTTGCCACGAATTCATCAAGAGAATTTATGCGCGTTACAAACAAGAAGGAATAATCATTCAGTTACCGCAATGAGCAGTCAATTTGGAGCAGGTAACCCCTTGCTGGAGGAATTCGCCAAGGGTAGTTGATTTAAACAATAAAAGTATCACCAATGTTATCCAATGATAGCTGGTGGTACTCTTTTATATATACGAAGGAGATACATCATGCTCATGTTTCAGCAGTAGACATAACGCCTACCGCCCCAGTATTCCTCATGATAGTGACCAATATCAAATCGACTCTCTTCTATTGCAGATCTGCTCGATGGAGCATGAATCATTATGCCATTTCCCACGCACATGCCTACATGATGAATGTTGCCTTTACCGCCTTCACTTGCAAAAAAAACGAGATCACCGGGCAAAAGATTATTTTCCTCTATTGGGATACCTTCTTGTGATTGTTGTCTAGAGTTGCGGTAAAGGGATATGCCTTGGGACTGATATAGCCGAAAGGTATAGCCAGAGCAATCAAACCCATAGCAGGAAGTTCCGCCCCACAAATAGCGCAACCCTAAAAATTGCCTGGCTTGCGCCACAATACATTCTCTAGAAAAGAAAAGTTCAGAGACTTTTTTTGTTTCTAATCGGGAGACATGACCTGTGCCGCCGTCTGGTAGACGAACTTTAAAAACAGATTCCCTTTCTAAAAGGATGGGCAATCGGACTTGGAAACTGAGTTCGTTAATGGGCTGGGTCCAACAGGTTGTATCCCAAAATAACGCTGTCTTTGGTACAGATACTACAGCCTGAGGTAAACAGGATTGCTCTGCGAGATAATTACTATTATAGCTGATCTGGTTTTCCGGTACCCAGCCGGCTTGGCCCCATTTATTATCTTTGGTGCGTTGTCCTATTGCGGCTACTTGCAGCCAGTTCTTTTGTGCATCTAGTATTGCGACTCTTTCGCCGTATATTGCCATGGTATTTACTTTATTAACCAGCCATAGTCTTTGCTGTACATCCAGGCTTTGTGACCATGACGCAGGATTAGCAGCAGCAGCTAAGCTGATCCTTCGATATTGAACATCTGGATTAGTCCAAAAGATCGCCAACGGTACATTAATAGCACCAAAGGCCATCTGCCTTGCATATTGTTCCATATTGTCACTTTCCTTTGATATAGAATTGAATGAGTCTATAAGACTGCATACGAGTCTTCCTATTTAAATATCATTTATAGAGACTATATTACATAATATGCATATTCTTAGTGAAAGGAGCAGATTTTAGAAAATATTAAAGGGAAGCTATCGATAATCTGTTATAAGGTGATTATCGATAGCTTCCCTTTAATTTAGTAGTGAATAAGGGGCAATTTAATCGCTTTGGGACAATCAATTTGTCCCCTGTCCCCCAGCGATAACGGTCTTCTACAGGTGTACAGTAGACACAAAAATACGCTGATTTGGTCCATTAGACTAAGTGATCTTATTGATAATTTTACAGATGTCGGTTAAAGCCTTATTTAGACATAACAAGTCATTCTGATCCAATTTTTTTAGTTTAGTCTCTAACACTGCAAGGGCTTTTTCTTTAATTTTAACAAGTATATCCAATCCTAGTGGAGTTATGCTTATCCTGATAATTCTTCTATCGATCGCATCATATTCTCTTTGGACGAAACCTTCGGACACCAATTTATCGATAAGAGGTGTCATTTGCTGCTTTGGTATAAGTATTTCATTGGAGAGTTCTGTCATTGTAGCTTTTTTTTCTACTAAAACAACTAATACATTAATTTGCATGGAAGTGAGGATTGTTCTAAGTTCCAGGTTCATTGAGCGGATAAATTTTTTATTAAGAAGAGGAAGTAATTTAAGAATGGTTTCAGCGGTATTTGTAGAGCTCAAAAGAATTACACTCCTTATTATTTAGATTGACATGAGAGAGTAAAAAGCTTATCATAAAGCTTACCATTTAGTACATAAATATTTACAATTCATAATTGTGAATTGTAAATAAAAAGATACAGTATTTATTTGTTTACAGTATAGCATGAAATAAATAGGGGTTCAAGACATTAACTGTTGACATAGAATGATTGACTCAAAGAACACGCTATAAGGTTGGCACAATGGTTTACCGGTAATCTAGATGTAAACCATAACTAATTAAATGGTTAATATATAACAGGAATAATCGAGTAGCTTTGGAATACGGGAGGAAGAGTAAGTGAATATTAAACGTTCAAAGAAGTTGTACATAGGAATTATAATTGTGGTTATTTTGATAGGAATGATTGTTGTTCGCAACGGTTGGTTGTCAAAAAATCAAGAAGCCCAGCCCCAGGCAGTAGAAGTGAAAGCTATGCAGGTAATTCAGCAGGATGCTCCAATGAGCTATGAATTTGTGGGGCAAATAAAATCAAAAAATGAAGTCAAAATCATGTCGAAAGTATCTGGCAATATTGTAGATAAGATGGTGAATGGTGGCGATACAGTCTACAAAGGACAGCCATTGTTTCGAATTGATAATAAACAATATCGTTCCGGGATAAATTCAGCTAGAGCGCAGTTAAATAAATCGAAAGCAACACTTAATAATATCCAAAAAGATGTGGAAAGATACAGGCAATTAGCAGCTGTTAATGGTATTGCACAACAAACTTTAGATACACAGGTATCCCAAGCAGCTGAAGCTGCCGCGGAAGTTGAAGTGAATCAAGCGAGTCTGCAGCAGGCAACAGAGGATGAGCAAGATACGTTAATACTCTCACCTGTTGATGGCCGTATTGATGTGAATGATGTCAGCATTGGATATTATGTAGCCGCCGGGTCGACGACAATGGCTACAGTTTCATCCATTGATCCAGTATGGGTTCAGTTTAGTATGAGCGAAAATGAATATTTAGACCTTACCCAGTTAGGAAAAGGTACTTTACCAAGCACTTTTAAGGATAATCTGAAACTTACGCTGAGCAATGGAACCCAATATCCAGTACTCGGTCATATTGAGCAAATCGACAGGGGCGTTAGTGATACAACAGGTACAATTACCCTAAAAGCTTCTTTCAGTAATCCGCAAAACATTCTAATGCCGGGTATGTTTGCCAGGGTAGTAACACAGGGAGAAGTACATCAAGGGGCTTTACTCATCCCTCAGCGAGCAGTAACGGAATTGTTGAGCAAGACATTTGTTACCCTAGTAACAGAAGATAATAAGGCGGAAAGCAGAGTTGTGACTATGGGGCCACGAATTGGAAATATGTGGTTAGTGCAGGATGGGCTGACGGCGAATGATCGCATTATCGTGGAAGGTATCAATAAAGTTAAAGACGGATCAGCATTACAAGTAACGATGATACAACCGGATGCATTGCAAATTCCGGCGAAGCAATAAGGGGGATTTTCAATGTCTAATTTTTTTATTAATCGCCCTATTTTTGCGATTGTTTTATCGATTTTCATAACAATAATAGGCGTAACCGCTGCATTTAATTTACCTGTAGCCCAGTATCCTCAGATATCTCCGCCAACCGTTTCCATTAGTACAGCCTATCAAGGGGCTAATGCTGAGGTCATCGATCAAACTGTAGCTCAGATCATTGAACAACAAGTCAATGGGGTGGAGGGAATGTCTTATATGTCTTCCACCAGTACAGATTCAGGTTCTTATTCCCTCAGTGTTCAGTTTGAGTCTGGAACTGATGCCGATACTGCAGCGGTGCAGACTCAAAATCGAGTATCAGAGGCAACTTCTTCATTACCAAGTGATGTTCAGACAGTCGGTGTTACGACTCGAAAATCATCCCAAGATATGTCCCTGATTTTCACACTCTGGTCGCCAAATGACACTTATGATGGGAATTTCTTAAAAAATTATGGCAGCATTTATCTTCTCGATCAGATAAAACGTGTCAAAGGTGTCGGGGAAGTATCAGAATTTGGTTCGGATTATAGTATGAGAATTTGGCTGCAGCCAGAAAAAATGGCAAAAATGGGCATTTCTATAAGCCAAGTTACTGATGCTATTAAAAAGCAAAATATTCAAGCGCCTGCTGGTGCTATTGGACAAATGCCTGATGATTCTCAGCAAGAATTTCAATATAGTACGAGAGTAAAAGGACGTCTAACAACTCCCCAGGAATTTGGGAATATCATTGTTAGCTCGACAGGCGAAGGCTCGTTTGTTCATATAAAAGATATAGCCCGGGTTGAACTGGGCAGCAAATCTTATGCGAGCGACAGCACGGTAAATGGTCATATTAGTACAGGGTTTGCTGTTAAGTTAACCAGTGATGCCAATGCTTTGGAGACAATTGGAAATGTAAAGACAGTTCTTGAGAATGCGTCACAAACATTCCCTGCTGGTTTGCAATATACAGTTGTTGTGGATAGCACTAAATTTGTTAGTGAATCAATGACTGAAGTTATTAAAACCCTTGCCGAAGCAATGCTTCTGGTTTTAGTTGTCGTCTTTCTTTTTTTGCAAAGCTGGCGTGCCACATTGATTCCCATGCTAGCCATTCCAGTATCATTAATCGGAACGTTTGGTGCCTTCATTGTATTAGGATTTACGATTAACACCTTAACTTTATTTGCCATGGTACTTGCCATTGGGCTGGTCGTTGATGATGCTATTGTTGTTATTGAGGCCGTGGAACATCACATGCGTTACTCAGGACTTACTCCAGTAGAAGCCACTCGGCGAGCCATGAGTGAAGTGACGGGACCCGTAATTGCGATTGCCTTTGTCCTGGCTTCTGTATTTATTCCAGTCGCTTTTTTTGGTGGCATGATGGGGATTTTATACAAGCAATTTGCCTTAACGATTGCGGTATCGATGGCTCTATCAGCTGTTGTCGCTTTGTCTTTGACACCGGCACTTTGTATATTATTACTTAAGCCTTATGATCCAAATGCTCATAGTGGAAAGGTTGGTAAATTTTTTGACCAGTTCAATCACTGGTTTGAAACAAACATTGAAAGATATGGAAATGGCTTATCTAAAGCTATCTCCAAAGCAAATTTATGTATGATTGCATTGGTTGTTTTATGTCTTTCAATTGTGGGATTATCACAGATCGTTCCTACATCTTTTGTGCCTGATGAAGATCAGGGATACTTCCTTACCTCTATTTCTTTACCTGAAGCAGCCAGTTCCAATCGTACGAAGGCAGCAACGTCTGAACTTTTAGGCAAGGTGAGTTCTCAATCAGGTGTTTCCGATGTTATGTCTATAACTGGGTTTGATTTATTAGGTGGAGGATCTAAGCCCAATGTAGCAACCATGTTTGTTTCCTTGGATTCGTGGGGAGAGAGAACCAGCCCTGAATTAGCTGTACAAGCTCAAATTGGTCAAACCTTTGTGGCCGGCGCTCATTTGCCTGAAGCAACAGTCATTGCTTTTGCACCTCCGGCATTACCAGGACTTGGAATTGTGGGTGGATTAACTTTAATGCTGGAAGATCAAAAAGGGGGATCCTTGGAAGCCCTGGATAGCATGTCCCAGGCTTTTGTTACTGCAGCAAAAGCGCGTCCTGAGATTGGGTCGATTTCTTCAAATTTTAAAGCTGATACACCCAGCTATGAATTTGAGGTTGACCGGGAAAAAGCTGAAAACATGGGAGTCGCCATTGAAGATGTATTTTCGGCTTTACAGGTATTTCTTGGTGGATCTCAGGTTAATGATTTTAATGAATTTGGTCGTACGTATAAGGTTATTGTGCAAGCTGAAACATCCTATCGTAAAGATATTAATGCGGCACGGTACCTGTTTGTGAAAAGTTCTAGTGGGGCAATGGTGCCATTAAATACGCTGATAAAACCGACAAGCATCAATGCTCCGGCGACCATTACAAGATATAATGGCCTTAAAGCCGTTAAAATCAGCGCCACTCAGGCATCTGGATATAGTTCGGGTCAGGCAATGGCCGCTCTGGAAGAAGTTGCTAAAACGCTGCCTAGTGGCTATTCTTATGAATGGTCCGGTCAAAGTCGTGAAGAAAGACTTTCAGGGAGTCAAACCCTCATTGTATTTGGGATGGCGATTGCCTTCGCATTTTTGTGCTTAGCTGCCTTGTACGAAAGCTGGAGTGTCCCTTTTGCAGTATTACTTACCGTTCCGGTAGGCATATTTGGTGCTTTCTTAACTCAATATGCACGGAACTTAGAAAATAGCATATATATGCAAATCGCTTTAGTTATGCTCATTGGTTTAGCAGCAAAAAATGCCATATTGATTGTAGAGTTTGCAAAAGTACGAGTGGATAATGGTATGGATATTGTTCAAGCCTCCATTGAAGCAGCAAAGATTCGTCTGCGTCCCATCATTATGACATCATTAGCTTTTATTATCGGTTGCGTTCCGTTGGCAATTGCTACGGGTGCTGGTGCAGGTGCTAGAAATTCTATGGGAACAGCAGTGGTAGGTGGTATGTTTGCAGCTACGGCTCTTGGCATATTCTTAATTCCTGTTCTGTTTGTAGTGGTAGAAAAAATTAAGCTGTCCGGCAAAAGTAAGGGAAAATCTGTAGACATACAGATTTCAAAGAATGTAACTAGGTAATTATTCTGTAGAATCGTCTCCCAAAAACGAAATCGCTGCGCGATGGTCATAGTAAAAAAAGTATGTCTCCTTTATGGTATTGTTTAATCGCTAAACAAACCAAAGGAACATACTTTTTTATTTTTACGATCTGAACGCGCTATCATTTTTAATCTAATTCTAATCTTAGTCTAATGATCGTGTAATAATGGAGGGCTATTATAATGGTAAGATTAACTGAGAGGAGAGAATAAATAAAATTACTTTAGGGCCCATAATTGAGCTTCAGAGCAATTGTAATGATAATCAAAATAATTTAAAGATGGCAATAAAGGAGATAATATACATGTATAAGAGTTTGTGTATACTTGTAACAATGTTTGTTATGCTGACATTCCCAGTTCATGCATCTTCTACAAACCCCGAAGATATAAGGTTTATAGTAATGGATAGTTCTAAAGAATCGTATGGAAGTGAACTGAAAAGTGAAATTACTGCGAAGTTAGACAAACACATGCCAGGTGGCGAAATTGTAAGTAAGGATTTAAGGGAGAATACGCTGGAAAAACTACAACTAGAAGATCAGCAAGATTTAAACAGTTTGGCTAAAGAATTAGGAACCAATTCCTTACTTACTGTGGAAATTCTTCCTGTAAAATCCGATTATCGTGATGTATTATATTATAAAAATATCAAAACGGTGGCTACACTTAGAGTTCGTTTATATAATGCCATTACCCAGAAATATACTTTAATTGAAGATGTTACAGGTCGTGGCTCTAACACTACATGGCTCCCCTATACCTCCATTGGTAAGAAATCCCCAGTGAAGGAAGCTGTGAGAAAAGCAACAGATGCTGGAATTAAAACGATTAATCAGAGTATCGCAGATTCAAACGCTCCCCCTAAAGAGGACAGTGACCCAATATTTACTTGAAGATATAGGAAATAGGCAGCTCTCTTAGTAGACAAGATGGATGAACGTCCAGTTGTTTATTGAGAGAGCTTTTGTATGGAAAGCTTGACGAATTGACGGATATCACTAGGAGGGCTGGTTTGCATCAGTTAATCATTGCTTTTTGGAAGGTAGGGGAAACTGCAGTGTAATTGTAGTACCTTCGCTTAGTATACTGGTCAAATGAATCTCAATATCATGCTGCTGAGCAATGCATTGTGCAATAGAAAGGCCGAGACCGGCTCCACCTGTTAGTTTTGAACGGGATGCATCAACCCGGTAAAAACGGTCAAAAACTTTAGATTGCTCTTCTTTCGGTATGCCAATTCCAGTATCTTGAATAGTAATATGCAAGTAAGTATCTACTTGGTGTGAAGCGATACGAATTGTACCGCCGATAGGTGTGTATTTAATACTGTTTTCAATGAAAATTCGTAACATCTGCTTGATAGAAGCAGAATCTGCATAAATAATGGCAGAATCATTTTTAGTTAGAAATATTTGATGGTTTGGAGCGATAAGCTGAGTTTCCTGTACTATTTCTTCAATTAGGCTTTGCATATCAAGGTTAGCTTTATTGATCATCTGATTACTCTGATCCGTTCGCGCCAAGAAGAGCAACTTTTCAATAAGCTCATACATATTAGCTGCTTCCGAGTTTATTGCGCTAATTCCTTCCTGTAATGCAAATTCGTCTTGTTTACCCCAACGATCCAGCATATTGGCATAACCGCTAATAACCGTGATGGGAGTACGCAGTTCATGGGAAGCATCTGCGACAAACTGCTGCTGTTGTTCAAATCCCGTCTGAAGCCGATCTAACATATGATTAAATGTTCTTGCCAAATGATGGAGTTCATCATTGCTATCTTTAACATGGATACGTTTGCTTAAGTCATTAATCTCAATCTCTTTAGCAATTGCTGTTATATTTCGAATGGGGCGCAGAATATTGCGAATGATAAAGATACCAGTCGTAATGATAAAAAATAGGGCGATGAGGTTGCTTGCTTTCATAATATTGGATAAGGTCTTTAGAACGGCATTTTTCTCCGAGATTATTTTCATGAAATGCAATTGGTATGAATGTCCATTTAGTTGCACCAATTGCTGTAAGTAATAAAAATGAGTATGGTTTACCTCGTAGGGATGGCGTGGAATTTCTCTTAGTAAAGTACTTTCAATAAGCTGAATGCCTTCTTGCTCTCTCATCTGAGGTTTGTTTGTGCTAATCGTATAAGGAGCATTATCTATTATTAGGTTGCTTTGTTCGTCATAGATCCTGAGAATAATATCGGATTCAAGAAAATTTTCACTTAATAATTGTTGATCTATAGGATGACCTGCTGCTAGATAGCTGGTAATGTTATTGGCACTGGCAATAATGTCATTTTCTGCCTGCATAAACAAGATATATTGTACCCCCCAGACAGTAAAAAAGCTCATGATGAACAGAATGCAGAACAAAATACCAATGTAGAATATTGTCAATTGAATCGACATTGAGATGGTGAATTTTTTAATCTTTGACCACATAGCCGATTCCCCTAACTGTATGTATATATTTTTCCCCGAACTGTTCATCAAGTTTGCTGCGCAAATAGCGAATATAAACATCCACTACATTTGTATTTCCTGCATATTCATAACCCCAGACATCCTGTAGAATGTGTTCGCGATCTAATACAATGTGCTTATTACGTACCAAATATTCGAGGAGACCATATTCTTTTTTAGTCAATTCGATAGGCTGCCCGTTGACCTGTGCTTCAAAACGCTTTGAAAATAAAACGAGATTTTTTACGCGTAAATTTCCTTGGTCGAGCTGGCACTTACTCGCCTTATTTTTACGCAGAGCTGCACGGATTCTGGCCAGAAGTTCTTGTATTGCAAATGGTTTGGTTAGATAGTCATCTGCACCAATATCCAGCCCCGTGACTCTATCTTCAATTGCACCTTTGGCGGTAATCATGATGATCGGTATTTGAGAAATCTCTCGAACCCGGCGGCAGACTTCTATGCCTGACATCTCCGGCAGCATAATATCTAATAAAATGAGGTCAAAGTTTTCTTGGACAATTCGATCCAGAGCCTGACGCCCGTTGGTCTCAATTACGGTTTTAAAGCCTTCGTGTTCCAGTTCCATTTGTATAAATCGGGCGATTTTCCACTCATCTTCTACAATCAATATAGTTGTATCTTTCGTCGGCATGAATACTACCCCTTATTGTTTAATCAAATATCTATAAGTATATAAGAACATTTTTTTGTACAGATAGGAAGAGAAATTTGAACTTTTTAATCCAATTCTAATCTTTGTTTAAGAGTCCTGTAATAATAGTAGGTTACTATGGAGGTAGTACTAATTGTTAACAAAGGATGAAAAATTTGGATAGTAAAGAACTTTTATATATTACCAGAGTTTGGTTAGCAAAATATATCCATTAATAGAAATGAATCATTCAACTCTTTAGCAAATAAGTGATAGGAGGCTTATATAATGTGTACAATCATTCATGGTATCCCAGTAGTAGCGGATCCAACCTTGTCGCAGAAAAAAACCAATATAATTGTAGCAGAAGTCATCAAGTCCTGGATTTGGGAAGGCAGGCAACTCGGAAAAATCGAGTTGATTTGTGATGGAAAATGGGTTCATGTCTGCTCTTATGAAAAACCGTCAATTCAATTTTTTCCTAATAAATAATCAGAGGCTGACGTCCACTGGTCTCAATTACAATCAATATAGTTGTATCTTTCGTCGGCATGAATACTATCCCTTATCGTTTAATCAAACCTCTTAAGTATATAAGAACATTTTTTTACAGATAGGAAGAGAAATTTGAACTTTTTAATCCAATTCTAATCGTTGTTTAAGAGTCCTGTAATAATAGTAGGTTACTATGGAGGTGGTACTAATTGGTTAAGAAGGGATGAAAAATTTGGATAGTAAAAAACTGTTATATATTACAATAGGCGTGACATTTCTTCTGAAATCACTTCTAGCCTATGGGATTCCGCTTACTGGTGATGAGGCTTATTTTTACACGTGGGGAACATTCCTCGACTTTGGTTATTATGATCATCCGCCAATGGTCGGCTGGCTGCTTGCCGTCATTTTAAAATTTAGCTCTAGTGAATATGCACTTCGCCTTCCACCGCTTATTTTTCCTTATGTCATTGGTGCTGCCATTTATATCTTGTTACAGAGCCAAAATAAGAACCTTGCTAGTTGGACAGTAATCTTATTCTTGGTATCACCACTTAATATGGCTAATATTTTAGTTACAACTGACACTCCACTTATGTTATTTGTCTCCCTTTCGTCTGCATGTTTTTATCATGGTCTGCACAAGAATAAGCCACTTTACTTAATTGCAGCAGGTGTCTTTCTTGGCGGAGCTTTCTTATCAAAATATTTTTCAGCAGTTCTCGTAATTGCTTATGTAGTATATGTGCTGATTTATCAACGTAATCGATGGGGGATTAGAGCACTTTCCATAATGGCTATTTGTGCCATGCCATTTGGTCTACTAAACGTATACTACAATTATACTCATGGTTGGTCGAATATTATGTTTAACGTATATAATCGGAATCAAGATATGGGCGCCTTGAAGCCTTTATATTTCTTATCTTATTTAGGACAACTGCTGCTTTTGCTAACGCCTGTTGTGATTTATTACTTGCTCCGAGACTCGAAAACAGCAATGAGAATTACTGGTTCGGACCACCTCAGACAATATTATTCTGTCTTGTTTATAGTTCCAATAGGCATATTTGCGATATTGTCATTTACAAAGCCAATTGGACTTCATTGGCCGCTGGCGTTCTTACCATTTCTCTTCATTTTGACTTTCTTTCATTTTAGTGAAGTCACTTTCCAGAAATCCACATTGCTTGTGGCTGTTTTTACTTTTACTTTCAATATCTTGTTATCTTATATTTTGATTTCACCCCCTGCTCAAATAGCGCAAAGCAGGATTTATCAGCAAAGTTTATTCTATATTAAACCACAGGCAATGGCTAATATTCTAAAACCATATTCTAAGGATTACATTTTTGCCACTGAAAGTTATTCAAAATCAGCAGTGCTGTATTATTATACGCAGGAATATGTAAGTGTCTTTGGCAAAGGATCGTATCACGCACGACATGATGATATGTACACTGATTTCAGGAATTTTAACGGGAAGAATATAGTTATTTTCCGTACTAAACCGGCGGATAAAGCTTTATACACTCCTTATTTTCAAGAGGTTACTATTGAAGAAATAAAGTTAGATGGTATATCATTTTACTTAGTAGAAGGCAAAGATTTTAAGTATGATGTTTATCGTGAACAAATTCTGCGACCGATTAAAAATAAATTTTACGACATTCCAGAGTGGCTGCCGATGAGCAAAAATTACTTTATAGATAAGTATTTTGTATTGTAAAAGTACAGTAATATTGCGCCTGCAGGAATTTGGATTCATTATGGCTAAGTAATAGTTTAAGAGGTTTCTGGATGAGAGGACATGAAGATAAGACCAGCTATATTCTTTCTGATGGGTAATATATAGGAAGCAGGACATTCATGCTGGCATACTGGATATCTCTTTACTCTAGGGTAATTTAAAGGCAGGCAAGTATGTTTTTATTTAGGATATTTTAAAGAATAGGTAGGTGTCAATTATGATGGAAAGTTGGAAACGGCTGCAAAATGGCACGGATATACGAGGGATTGCCATTGCAACACCACAGAATGCAGTGACTCTTACGTCAACGATGGTAAGAGCGATCGGTTTTGGGTTTAGGCAATGGCTGCTGGAGGTAAAGAACATACAGGCAGCTAGCTGCAAGATTGCGATTGGTATGGATTCGAGGTTGTCAGGTCCGGAATTAAAAACGGCTTTGATTGAAAGATTAGCTGAATTAGGCTGTGATGTTTATGATTGTGGTATGAGTACAACACCAGCCATGTTCATGACGACTATTTTAGAAAATTACCAATGTGATGGGGCTGTCATGATAACAGCCAGTCATCTTCCCTTTTATCATAATGGTCTAAAGTTCTTTACCAAAGAGGGCGGTTGTGAAAAGGAAGATATTGCAGCCATTTTAGAGAATGCATCGCAAGCTGATTCTATTTGTAGTGAGCGTAAGGGCATCGTCGATGAGAAGGATTTGATTGCGGAGTATTCTGAACTGCTAGTACATACGATTCGCAAGGGCGTTAACTCTCAGCAGAATTATGAAAAGCCTTTGCAAGGCTGCCATATTATTGTCGATGCCGGCAATGGTGCAGGAGGGTTCTTCGCGGCAAAGGTTTTGGAGCCATTAGGAGCGGATACGACGGGAAGTCAGTTTCTAGAACCAGATGGAACTTTCCCCAATCATTCTCCTAATCCAGAAAATCAGGCTGCCATGGATTCACTGAAAGCGGCAGTGCTTAAGACCAAGGCTGATTTGGGGATTATCTTTGATGCCGATGTGGATCGAGCTGCCATTGTCAGCAGCAATGGGGTGGAAATCAATCGCAATGCCTTGATTGCTTTACTCTCTGTTATTGTTCTAGACGAGCACCCTCAATCGGTGATCGTCACGGACTCTATCACCTCTACTGGCTTACGCAGGTTTATTGAAGAGCAGGGGGGGAGACAGCGTCGCTTTAAACGAGGTTATAAGAATGTAATAAACGAAGCAAAACGGCTTAATGCCACGGGAGAGCCCTGCCATTTGGCGATTGAAACTTCCGGTCATGCTGCCTGCAAAGAAAATTATTTCTTGGATGATGGTGCTTATCTGATTGCCAAAATACTAATCAAAATGGCGATGTTACGTCAGGACAACAAAGAAATACAAAGTGTGATCGAAACCTTACAGTTTCCTTATGAGAGTGATGAAATTAGAATTCCTATTCTTGATAAGGATTTTCGGGCAGGAGGAGCTGCTGTTCTGGAAGATCTAGAAAAGCAGGTAGAGAAAGTAAAAGGATGGAGCCTTGTTGCCGAGAATTATGATGGCATCCGAGTATCGACTGATGAATCCAGTGGTAATGGATGGTTTATGCTGCGAATATCCTTGCATGAGCCCCTGTTAGTACTGAATATTGAGTCCGACGTCGAGGGCGGAATAAAAAATATGTTAGATATATTACTGCCAATTTTAAAGGGCTATAATGTATTAAAGTTAAACTAAATGCAGCTTTAAAACCAAATTGAATACGTTTAGAATAGGCATTACTCATATAGAGTAATGCCTATTTTTTACGCCTGGAAAGTTAAGTTTCTTTAATGGTCCTCCCCTTTATGTCCGCGTAAGCGGCTATGTTTTACAGAATGCGCAGTGTTCTTAGCTGCGTTTCATATTGCGTATGATGATCTTTGTCTCTTTGTTCACACGGAAGGATTCGGTGATTTTTTGCAGTGTTTTGTTGTAGGTAAAGTCATCCAGCGTGTTTTTCGTTAAGTAGGCCATCGTCTTTTCGGGATATTTGACAAAGCAGATGGAAAGGGCCCAAGCTGCTGCCATTTTAACGTAATATCCCTTATGCTTTACAGTATCTAAAAGCAGCAAAACCCGATCGATGTACTCATCTTCTATGTAAAAAGTCAGCAGCATCACGATGCCGAACCGTAGTTCATATTCTTTTTGCGACAGCAGGTAGGGTTGCAGGAACCCCCAAACCCTTGCCAGATGGTTTTCGGTGATTTTAAAGCTGCCGCAGCACCAGTCACATATTGCCCAGTTGTTGATTTTTGGCACAAAAGCTGCAACATAGTGTAAGATTTCCTCGATATCCGTCTTTGCATAGCCGATGATCAAGCCTTGCAGCATAACTTCCTCATAATACTTGTCCTGCATTAGGGCTATATCCTTGCGCCAATCTCCCTTGGCAAGTTCTTTGGCAAGTTTTCGCAAGTTTGGAAGGCGTACTCCCAAAATGTTGTCCACACCTGGTACCAATTTGCTTTGAAACTGCCGATATTCGTCATCTGCCAGACTGCAAATACGCTCTCTTATCGTCTTCTCCATACATTCTCCTTCTTCTGTTTAAACGTTTGATGAAAATCGTAGATGACAAAATTTCGATAGCTGCCGATTTATTTTATCACACTGATATCCTGGTGTGAATGTACCTAAAATTACAAAGTGAAATACCGTAAGACTGGAAGGATATTTTTGATATAATAAGAGTACGTTATGAAAAATAAGCGATGGGGGTAACGATATGACAGCACTAACTAAAGATGAAAAGTGGAATGCTGTTGTTCATTGTGACCATTCCTATGACGGCATATTCTTCTATGGCGTGAAAACAACAGGTATCTTTTGCCGCCCATCGTGTAAATCGAAAGAACCAATACGAAATAACGTTGAATTCTTTGATGAAATCAAAGAAGCCTATGCTTATGGATTGCGGCCTTGCAAAAGATGCCGGCCGGATTTGACTGCGTTTCGACCTATGCTGGATGTAATTGAAAAAGCCAAACATATTTTTGATACTCATTTTGCTGACGGCGGCAGGCTTACTGCCCAAATTAAAGAGTTGGGAATCAGTCAAAATCATTTTATCCATTTGTTTCGCCAGCAATTTCAGATGACACCTGTAGAATACATTAACCGGCTGCGGGTGGAAAATGCAAAGCAGATGCTTGTCAATACAGAGTTAACGATAGTAAACATTGCATTGCTATGCGGATTTGGAAGCCTTTCGACTTTTTATGAATTTTTTAAAAAGCAAGTCGGATTACCTCCTAAGAAATATCGAAAACAATGCAGTACTGATAAAGGGTAACTGCATTGAAATCGATATTACAAAATGTACAGGTAAGAATAGTAGACCATTCCATCCTAATTAGTTGTTAGTATGGGATGGTTTTTTGATGAAAAAAAGAGCTGAACGGGCAAAAATAAAGAAGGATTGACAAATTTATACAATAATGATATCGTGCAATATGTAAACTAAAATAAACTCCAATAAAGCATATAACTTCTCATAAAGTTGAAAAATGAAAAGCTTAGAGGAGGTCAAGATGACGCATAGTAACTTGAAAGGCAACAGTATAAATCCATTCGATAATGAGTTTTATAAAATGATAATGGAACAAGCTCCCGATATTATTTTGGTAGTCCGTTCAGATGGCCGTATTTGGAATGCAAATGAATTAGCATCCTATACTTACGGTTATTCCGCCCAAGAGCTGCTAGCTCTTCATATTCAGGACCTTCATGCTAAAGACATAATGGAAACCGTGAAGAGTAAATGGTTTGCGGCGGATCAAAGTCCTCTGGTTTATCGTACCATTCATTTGCACAAAGAGGGGAATGAATTTCCTGTCGAAATGAAATGTCGACGTATGGAATTTCAAAATGACACTGTATTCATCATTAGTGTCAGGAATATCACAGAAGTGAATGATTTAGAAGATGCGATTCAAACCTGTAATTACGAGCGGAATCAATTGGCCGAAGATTGGCTGAATTTATTTCAAAATGCTCCTGGAGGATATCATTCCTTGCATTTAGATGGAAATTTTATTTACATCAATGATACGGAGCTAAAGTGGCTGGGATATAGGCGAGAAGAAGTAATTGGCACACTTTGCTTTCAGGATATACTGACAGAAAAGAGTCGTGCTATATATAAAGAATATGTTGCCGGAGTGATGGAAAAAGGGCAGATTGGTGAGACCGATCTAGAAATGGTTCGTAAAGATGGCTCCGTTTTTCCTATATTGATCAGTACGTTGTTTGTTAGAGATGATAGTGGTCATTATTATAAAAGTTTGTCAACTTGTATGGATATTACGGAAAGAAAATTGTGGGAAGAAGGTGTTCTCGCCAGTGAAAACAAGTACCGGGCCCTTGCGGAGAACTCCAATGACCTTATTGCCCGTTATGATGGGGAATGCCGGTATTTGTATGTGAATCCGGCAATTGAACCGATTGCAGGAATGCCCAAAGAAGCATTCATTGGTAAGACAAATGAAGAGCTTAAGCTGCCTCGTGCTTTTTGTATTATCATTAGGCAGGGCATCAAAGGTGTACTGAATAAAGGGCAATCCATTCAACGGGAATTAGAGCATTTTATTGATAATAAAAGAATGGTTTTTCATTTGCAGCTTGTGCCAGAGTTTCATACTGATAATAGTATCGCTTCTGTACTGTGTGTTGGACGGGATATTACTAAAGTTCGTCAATTGCAGGATGAGATGTTCTTCAATGAGTTAAAGTATACGAATTTATTTGAGCACATGAGTGAAGGATTCAATTATGAAAGAATGATAAGAGATCATAATCATACCATTATTGATTCGATTATTTTAGAAGCAAATGTTGCCTATTGCCGTATGGCAAACCGATCGGTTAACGATGTTATCGGCAAAAAATCAAGTGAGGTTACTTTAAAGAACATCTTGCCTGAATTAAATTGGGCAAAGTTGTGCGAAAAGGTAGTAAATGAGGGACCTACTACCATAGAATGCTATTCCTTTCCATTAAAAAAATGGTTTTCTGTTATTGCCTATAGTCCGATTCAGGATCACCTGGCGATTCTTTATATTGATATTACCAAAAGAATCGAGGCGGAGAAGAAGCTGCAAGAAAGTGATAAACGGTATAAAGAACTAGTTCAAGCTGCAAAAGTCATTATGATTATCATTAATTCTTCTGGTGAAATTATTTTTATGAATGAATGGGGATTATCGTTTTTTGGATTCTCCAAAGAAGAACTGATTGGACGGTCTGTTTTTGATACGATAGCACCTGCCTATGATTCAATGGGAAAAGACCTGGAAGAACTATTTGAAGGATTAAAAAATAATAATAGCTCCTTTCAGCGCCGCTTAAGTGAGAATATGACTTCTTCAGGCAAGGGAGTATGGATTGATTGGACAAACCGTGTTGTAATTGACCCCGCAACAGGTGATTTTCAGCTGTCTGCTATTGGATTTGATGTTACTGCCACGAAAAAGGCTGAACAAGAGCAATTATATGGTTATGAGCGGCGCAAGCGCAGAGAATTGCTGAATGATGTGATTCATCGAAGAATTTCTCAGGAAGAATTAGTGGCAGGAGCTGCTCAATTGGAATTGAAGATAAAACCGCCTTTTGTGATTCTTTTGTTGACGATTCCCTGGCAGAAGCTGCCTCAAAATACGTCCATAGAGGAAAGGGAGGAGCGGCAGTATTCCATCGATCGATTGGTTGATAACATTCATCGTCAAGTGGGAGGAGTAACTTGGCAAACCCAAGAAGGGATAGCCATTTTGTATCCTCTGCCAGTTAAAGATGTTCGAATATCGCTAAAACATGCTAAGGCTGTGACAGAAGAGATCATAGAGCAGCTGACTCGCTTTTGGCAAGGAATGCAGATTCGTGGAGGTATCTCTCATTCTTCTGAACAAACATCTTTGATTGCAGATGTATATGATCAAGCACGTCTGTCACTTCTTTGCAGTCCTGTGCTTTATCCAGAAAACCTGCTGCATTATTGGGAAGAACTAGGGTGTTATCAGTTCATTTTTAATGACTGTTCTTCCCAGCAGGCAAGACAATTTATTAATTATCATTTGGGAATGCTATTGAATCCTGAGGGCAAATGTGAGCAAAGTGAATTGCTTGCCACTCTCAAAGAAGTGATAACTGGAGCATCGGCTCAGACAATCGGCAAACGGCTTTTTGTGCATCCACAAACCGTTGTTTTTCGTAAAAGAAATTTGGAAAAAATGCTGGGTGTTGATTTAGATTCATTAAAGGTTCGCATGGATCTATCCGTTGCGTTAAAATTGTTATCTTTATTGGAAACGACTTCCTCTGGTGTTGAATCCTGACTCGTGATAATTGTGATACATGCTTAGATTTTAAGACGGAATGGAATTATTATCTAATGTGTATAAAAATAGTGATGTTTTTTGTGATAGATCTTGTTGCTTATAACGAAGGAGATCGCAAAGGATTTAAGGAATATATAGGTAAGATCCTTACCATTAAATAACAGGGGAGGAATTAAAATGAACCAGGACATTTTAAAAGGTAAATGGAAAGAGTTAAAAGGCGGGCTGAAAGAGCAGTGGGGTAAGCTTACTGATGATGACATTACGCAGCTTGAAGGCAAAACAGAAAAGTTGGTTGGGATTCTTCAAGAACGATATGGTTATACCAAAGATAAAGCGGAAGACGAATATAAAAAGTTTGTAAGTCGCTTTAAGTAAATAAGAGTACGACTAGGCACAGATGCCTGGTCGTATTTTTGCATTTATTTTATATACTTTTAATAAAAGTATATCTTTTTTCATAATAATCTTTATTGCAGTTATCGCAGGAAAAAAAGTAGCTAAGATGTAATTTTATATCATATCTACTAATTAATGATTAAGATGGGAGGACGAGGCTATGTCTATATTGGATTTATTGCAGAAGGGTAAAAGAAAACGTGAGAAACAAGTACGCCGAAAGGTGGCAATTGGTGCTACTCTAGGGATGACAATTGGAGCAGTTGCTGGAGTACTGCTGGCACCTAAGGCTGGCAAAGACACTAGAACTGATCTTGCAAAAAATGCGCAGGATTTAACGGAGACAATTAAAGAAATATCGGTTAAGACCCAAGATCTGGTAGACGAGGCCAAAGAAAGGCTTTCTGAAAAATCACATGAAATCATGAGTGATGTAAAAGAAAAAATTTCTGACATAAAAAAGGAAAAAAATGAAGATTCGGCTACAAAGTAAGACAAGAGTACACATAAAGATGCAGAGCCACGGCTAGGTAGAGATGCTCAGTCGTGGTTCTTTATATGTAGTTTCTATCAGGGCTCAATCCGCTGCATGGTTATTGATTTACATGGCATGCAGAAGAGAAATAAAGGAATTTTATACAATTATTATAAAATAATTCTTCTTTATATGGAAAAAATTATTGTATATATCGAAGGAAAAAAAGGGTATTTAAGTGAAATACATAAATATAGGTCATGCAAGTGACAAGTTGTGTCGAAATTGGGTGTAGTATACTGGTGAAAGATGGGGATGGAGCGTAATGCTAAAGGAGGGAGTGAGCAGTGGGTTTAGTAATAGTAGCAGCTTTATTGTTCTCTGTTTTTTGGGGTATGGGGAAATTAGCAAAAAGGGATTGGTGACCTATCCGTTCTAAAATGCGGAGGGGATATGGATGAAAAGTGAGAATTATAAATGGGAATGGGTGGATTCGTATTTAATGCAATATAATCAAATACTCCAGGAGATGAAAGAAAAATCCTCTGCCATTCCCCCTGATCAGAAGTTAGATTATCTTAGACAAGTCCAGCGGCTTGAGGAAGAGCAAAATCGCTTTAAGGCTTCTTACAGAAAAGTGCAGGAAGGCAATGAAAGTGAGCAGGATCAGATGCAAGACGTGCTTCATAAAGTTTGGCGGGAATTAGCGCACTCCTTTGACCAGGTGATAAAAAAATATAAGTAATAAGTAGTATGATCAATTTCAATAAGAAGTAGATGGTGGAATAAACCATTTGAAAGCGGGGATAAGCATGTATATATCCATATATGATATAGGAATTACAATTGTATTTCTGATTGCGGTGACGATTGGTATTTATTTGATTCATGTCATACGAAGAATATTGTTCATACTTGATGATGTTAAACGAATTCTCAATGCCAATGAGATGGGGTTAAAAGAAACAATATCATTATTGCCTACTGTATTAGAAAATGTCAATCAAATAGCAGCAAGTGTAAAGGAAACAGCTAGTCAGGCTAATGATGTGATGTATGATGTGAAAGTTGAGTGGGAAACATTAATCATCTATGCAAAGGCTGTTGGCCAGATTGTAAGAGCTATTTTCTTTAAAGGTAAGTAAATACATAATTTGCAGCAGCAAAATATATGGACCTTAAAAAGAATTATCAGGATGAGGGAGGAAGAGAGTATGAATAAATTTGCGAGAACGGTTACGATTTTAATGCTTATTTTAGGTTTGACGGCTTCTGTAGTAAGCGCGGCGAGTCAGGAAGAAAAACGTGAATCCATACGAAGTTCTGCCCAGGAAACCTTGGATAAACTTTATACGATTCATCCCGGGGCCAGACAAGCCGTTGAAAATGCTGTAGGATATGCTGTATTTCGTATTACTGACGTCAAAGTTGTGTTCTTAGGAGGCGGGGGTGGCAAAGGGGTGGCTATTCATAATACTACCAAGGAAGAAACCTTTATGAGAACTGGTGATGTACAGGTTGGATTTGGACTTGGCATAAAAAAATTTGATGTAGTTCTAGGATTCCAAACGCAAGAAGCGTATATGGATTTTATCAATGACAGATGGGTCGTAGGTGGACAGGCTACCGTGGCAGCAACAGACAGTGTAAGCGGAGGAGCTTTGGAAGGTGCTGTTTCAGCAGGTAAGGACACTTGGATGTATCAATTGACAGATAAGGGGCTGGAGGCCAGTTTGACCATCAGGGGAATTCGTTACTTTAAAGATAAAGATTTAAATTGAATTTGTGAATCTTATTAGTGGAGGTTACTAGATAGTAAGGGGGTCGTAAAAATGATTTATACAATCATAGCTGTGATTCTTGCGGTAATCATCATGAAAACTTTGCAATTCTATAGATGCCCTGTAGACCAAGAAAGAATCTAAAAACGATTATAGGTGATAATATGCCCGAAGACGTAAAAGAATTTAAAAAAGGTGATGTAATATACGTATCTGTTATAAGACCTGCAGGCTTTGGACCATTGCATTATGGTGTATATGATGGCTATGGCGGAGTATTTCACTTTAATGGTTTAACACCGGACTCAGCGTTTATACACTATTCACTGCTTAAGGATTTTGCAATGGGCGGAACAGTGGAAATCGATCCATGTATAAAGATTTTTTCCCCTGATGAAATTGTGGAACGAGCCAGTAGTAAACTGGGCGATAATTTTGGGGGCTTCAATTTTCTTACCAATAATTGTGAGCATTTTGCGAAATGGTGTGCTATAGGAGTGAGACAATCAACGCAAGTCATAAAACACCGATCTTTCCTTGCAAAGATTAGTGGAAAAATAGATGATAAGAACAGACCGCTTTTCTAAGATGAAAGTAAGCATCATTAGAGAAGCGGTTTTCATTGTTATAAAAATAAATATACGTTTCTATACCTTTTGGTAGTCGTATAAATTTCTCAAATCCATTATCCTATAGATAGATAAAGAGATTATAGTGCCACTTTATTGTCTGTTTATAAGAAACCAAATTCTTAGTCAAGACATGGAAACATTGGAGGAATTCATTTATGAAAAAAATAGCTATTACTGATCTGCAGCCGGGTATGATTGTAGCTGAAGCGATTCACTCTCTGAATGGGAAACAAATTTTGTTTCCAAAGGGAGGAACCTTAACCAATAAAACCATTCAGAATATAAAAAATTGGGATATTGCTTATGTTAGAATCGAAAACCATGGGGATACAGTGGATGAGATCATAACAGAAGAACCCGAAGAAGCTTCTTCCCTCTCTGAATTGCCCCCAATCTTAATTCAAAAAGCAATGGATTTTGATCATACTTTGCAAGATTCTGTAGAGCAGGTAGATGCACTATTTAATAGTATTAGAAATAATAAAAAGATTGATATCAAACATTTTCATAAAATAGCGTCGGGGATTTTTGAGCATCTCATTTATCCATCAGAGGCAGTAAATCGTTTGTTATTTAGCTTAACGCCTCATAATTCATTGGCTTACCATTCGGTTATGGTGGCAGCTTTATCAGGCATGCTTGCGGAGTGGATGAATTTTTCTTCTAAAGATATTAGGGAAATTATCTTTGCAGGATTGCTGCATGATGTGGGGAAAACCCAGCTTCCTCTTGAACTATTTATAGATAAAGATTCGGTTGCGGCAAATTCGGAAAAGATACAAACTCATGTACTTTTAACGTTCAAATTATTGAAAGACAGCAGAGCACTTTCCCCTACGATTTTAACAGCAATCGTCCAACATCATGAATATATGGATGGCAGCGGATATCCCCAGCAATTATCTGGAGAAAATATTCATGGCTTTGCCCGAGTGATCGGAGTCGTGAATCATTTAAGCAACATGATAGCAGAATCGGAAAGCATTAATCCGTTTATGCTTTTGCAGGCAATTAAGCTGGAAATGTTCACAAAGCTGGATCCAACGGTATGTGATGTTTTTTCCCGTCGTATTAATGACTATCTGCTTAGTAGTTCTGTAATCCTCGAAGATGGGCGCAAGGCAAAGGTCGCATTCCTGCCGAATGTAACCCCCACATATCCTATTTTGCAGGTTGAAGATGAATTTATAGATATGATAAAAGATAAGGAAATAAAAATTGTCGGGCTTGTCATGTAATCAATATCGGAAGTGATGAAAAGCCCTCCTAGATGTAGAAGTGATTTTACATCCAGGAGGGCTTTTCTTAATAATGACAAAAAAGAAAAGTCTGTGTTTTGTCATTGACTGACGCAATTACGGCCATTTTCTTTAGCTCGATACAAGGCTTTATCTGCTAATTTAATGACTTCATCAGGGCTGATTTCTTTATGATTAGAGTCTGCTGCGCCGATGCTGACGGTAACACTTAGCTTTTTATTGGTATCTTTTTTACGTTTACTATCCTGGCGCAATACAAATTTACTTTTTGCGATTTCCTCTCGCAGCGCTTCTAAATAAGGGATTGCTTCACTGAGGCTTTTGCCAGGGAATAATACTGTAAATTCCTCACCGCCGTATCGAAAGGTTTTACCACCTTTAAAGTTCTTCATAACCTTACCAATTAAGCGAAGGACATCATCACCTGCATCATGTCCATAAGTGTCATTAAACTTTTTAAAAAAGTCGACATCGACCATTGCAATGGTATAGTGGCTGCCAAGTTTCAGCATGTCTTCGTTTAGGGAGCGGCGTGAGGGTAAACCTGTAAGTTCGTCTAAATAGGCTTTAGCATAATAGTCTTGAATCACAGACACGATGATCATTAATCCGGCAACAGTATAAAAGAAGGGAATTGCAATCTGGGCGGCATGAAAATGATGGGCAAATGCGACTGCTGCTAAGACGCCCAAAATAGTGGTTCTAAAGTGGATATTATTTCTTCGGCGCTTGGCCAATAGTAAAATGCCTGACAGCAAAAAAGCAGCTAGAGCAGCATCAGGAATGGGTGTCTCCGGCATAAAAGAAAAAGCAAACAGTTTTTTACCGATTTCGTTGAAAAGCTCTCTATCTCCTGATAACACCAAACCCATAACAAAAACCACTTGAAGAAAAATGAATAAAAAGCATCTTTTTCCCCAGCTTGATAAAATTCCTCGTTCTGACCAAGAGGCAAAAAAGAGCAAATTTAAAGGAAGCAGCAAACTAACTGTTAAGTAAATACCATGCAGGGCAAAAACATGATCTAAATGTGTGGGAATTGGAATGGACATTCCTAACTGGCTTAAAAATAGAATCAATAAGATAAAAAATGCACGACTGCGATTAAAACAGGAGGTAATTGCAATTCCGAAAAGAAGTATCATATAAGAGATGGTAGGTATGGCAGAGAGAAAGGAACCTGGCAGATCATCAAGATGAAAGAATGCGATTCCGGCGATCAGTATAATTCCCAATGGGGTGGTGCGAATCGCAGACAGTATTCTGGCAGCAACAGTACTACTGTTTATTTGAGGCCAAATAGCCTTATTCACTTTATCATTTTTACGAACTCTTTTTTTGTAGGCTCTTGGCATGAGTTTCCTCCTAGGTAGACTGGATTTAGGCAGAATGTCAAAAATAGTATTATAATGACTTAATATAGTTCGATAATAAAAAAGAATCTTCCTTCTACCTTTTGGTATAGAAGGAGACATCTTGAAGTGTTTTTCTCATAAAAAAATATATATTCCATTCTCAAAGAATATATATAAAGTATGATGAGTTTATACTATCCGGGGGTGAATCATGTTTTCGATTATTTCATTTACAGGCCCTAGTGGTTCAGGGAAAACAACGATACAAAAATATGTGGGCGCTGCCCCTATTATTACTTTTACCTCGAGAAAACCAAGAAAGAGTGAAGTTGACGGTGTGCATTATCATTTTACTACTCGTGAAAACATACTTGGGATGAAAGAGAAGGGGGAGTTGCTGGAAGTTACTGAATATAGCGGAAATCTGTATGCATCCAATCTGAAGACTATCCATGAAGTAGTAGAAAACCAGCAAATGAGGTCAATTGTAGTCGATGTTCATGGTGCCAGACAATTGAAAAAGCACTTTGATGAAAAGGTTTTATTAGTGGGAGTTTTTGCTTCGAAAGATGAATGCAGGCAAAGAATATATAGTCGGAGTGACAGCAATATTGAGAAAAGATTATATTCTTATGACGAAGACGTCAAGGGGATGTTAGAAATCTGTAATGTAGTAATTATTAATTGCGATGAAAACTGGCTGAAGAATAAAAAAATACTTGATTTCTGGCGTAAAAATTTTATTGAAATCAGCTAATACCGATCCAGCTACATGTGATAAAAGGGAGTGAGAAGCTTGCGTTTGCGCATGCCTTGTAGTGACCGTATTGGGTTAGTTCGCGATATTAGCATCATTCTGGAAGAACGTAAAATTAACATCGTAACCATTGAAGTCGAGCAAGGGGCTGTGTTCTTAGAGTGCCAGGGTATGCTTCAAAAGGACACGAAAGAACTGATTGAGGCACTCGAAAGGGTAGATGATGTACATAGTGTGGAGATAACCCGTTTTATGCCTTCAAAAGAACGGGGGGAACAGCTTGATGCTGTCTTAACTTCCGTCCGGGATGGAATTTTAGTAGTGAATTGTGATGGCAGTATTATTCAATGTAATGCTGCCGCTGCCCGCATCCTAAAGATTTCTCCAGGAACAATGATCGGACAATCCATAGAGAATTCCTCCTGGAATGCATTGGTGGCAGAGACGTTAAAAACTGGCTGCTCCTATAAAGATCAAGAAATGTTTATTGAATGCATCAGCAGCTATTGTGTGATTAGTACCGTTCCTCTTAAGGATACGAATCATGAGGTAATTGGTGTCGTAATAGTGCTTCGTGATATTGGGGATGTCAGAGAACTGGTGAAAAAGATGACAGCGTCCCTGCCTGTGGATTTTGGTGATATTACCTGTGACAGCATGGTCATGAAAGAACTGATTCTGCAATCCCGCAGATATGCATTAAGTGATTCCACGGTTTTGATTCGGGGAGAGACGGGAACTGGAAAGGAACTTTTTGCGAGGGCACTGCATAGCGGCTCTGGAAGATCCCAAGGCACTTTCGTACCGATTAATTGTGCTGCCATTCCAGAAACATTAATGGAGAGTGAGCTATTTGGCTATGAGGAAGGAGCTTTTACGGGAGCAGTCAAAGGGGGAAAGCCAGGACTTTTTGAATTATCCAATGGCGGTACTCTATTTCTAGATGAAATAGGAGAAATGTCAGTGCATTTGCAGGTAAAATTACTGCGAGTACTTCAGGAACGGCGAGTACGACGTTTGGGCAGTTCTCGTGAAGTCGCGGTAGATGTACGTGTCATTACGGCTACCAACCGCAATTTGGAGGATATGGTAGTTCGTGGAGCATTTCGGGAAGATTTGTATTACCGTTTAAATGTAATTCCTCTTACGATTCCTCCGTTGCGGGAGCGTCCAGAGGATATTGGCTTGTTAGCTGAGTATTTTTTACAGCGTTTTGCGGATAAAATGCGTCGTTCAGTGAATGGTTTTAGTAAAGAGGCGTTAGAACGGCTGGAGCAGTATAACTGGCCTGGCAATGTACGGGAACTGGAGAATGTGATTGAGCGGGCAGTAAATCTGGTAGAAGGTTCTAAGGTTCGTCCGGAACACATCTGTCTGGGGAGAATTGCAGCGACAGCCAATCCCTTATCAACCATACAATTTGAGACCTATCAGAGTTTAAAAGAACGCTTGGCTGAGGCGGAACGCGCTATTTTAAAGGAAACGCTAAGAAGATATCGTTCTTCCCGGCGGGTTGGTTCTGTCTTGGATTTATCTCATACGGCGGTATTAAAGAAGCTGCGCAAATATAATTTAGCCAATGAATAAATCATGTTGGCATTCCCTTTGCATTTAACACAGACTAGGAGAAACAAGCGGAAACTTTTTGCACTATTGGAAACTTTCTTACAACAAAAGATTGCCAAATCATAGAATCTTGAGTGTGCCACTCCAAGTACCATCGTGCTTTGGAACTTGGCACACTTTTTGCATTTAACTATAGTGGGCTAACCGCTATTTTAGAGAGTAAGAAAGAGCAAAGATGCAGATGAGGTATTACTAAAAAATGAAATGATTTCAAGGGGGATGATTGGATTATGGAACGTAAATTTATGGCAGAACCGTACAAGACCAAGATGGTGGAAACCATTCGAATGACGACTCGAAAAGAACGAGAAGCGGCAATTGAACGCGCCGGGTATAATACATTCTTATTAAATTCCAAGGAATGTTATATTGATTTATTGACTGACAGCGGCACTAATGCAATGAGTGATAATCAATGGGCTGGTATGATGCTTGGAGATGAAGCCTATGCCGGTAGTGTTAATTTCTTTGAATTAGAAAAAACAGTTCGTGAAGTGTATGGTTTTAAATATGTGGTACCTACTCACCAAGGGCGGGGTGCAGAAAATATTTTATCGCAAATAGCAATTAAACCTGGTGATTATGTCCCTGGAAATATGTACTTTACCACTACTCGTGCTCATCAAGAATTAAATGGTGCTACCTTTGTGGATGTGATTGTCGATGCAGCTCATGATTCCCAGAATGAAGATCCTTTCAAAGGCAATGTGGATCTGAAGAAACTGCAAGATTTAATCGATCGGGTAGGCGGTGACAAAATTCCTTACATCTGCGTAGCGGTAACGGTAAACCTGGCAGGCGGTCAGCCAGTCAGTATGGAAAACATTCGTGCAGTACGAGAGATTACCAAAAAACATGGCATAAAAATCATGTTTGACGCTACTCGCTGTATCGAAAATTCGTACTTTATTAAAGAAAGAGAAGAGGCGTACAAGGATAAATCCATCGGAGAAATTGTAAAAGAAATGTTCAGCTATGGTGATGGAGCTACCATGAGCGGTAAAAAAGACTGCTTAGTAAACATTGGCGGATTCTTGGCACTAAATGATGAAGAACTATTTCAAAAAGCTACGCAGCTGGTTGTACTATTCGAAGGAATGCCCAGTTATGGCGGTCTGGCTGGTCGGGATATGGAAGCAATGGCTCGCGGTATACGCGAATCCATCGATTATTACTATATTAAACACCGTGTAGAACAGGTTCGCTATTTAGGTGAAAAATTAGATCAGGCTGGCGTACCCATTGTAAAGCCAATTGGCGGTCATGCAGTATTCCTTGACGCGAAACGATTTTTACCCCATATTCCTCAGGATCAATTTCCGGCTCAGGCCTTGGCTGCTCAGCTTTACATTCTTTCAGGAGTACGCTCTATGGAACGCGGGATTATATCAGCAGGGCGGGATGCTAAAACAGGGAATCATTACTATCCCAAATTAGAACTCGTGCGCTTAACCATTCCTCGCCGTGTGTATAGCTACGCTCATATGGATGTAGTCGCGGATTCTGTAATTGAACTGTATCAAAATCGTAATCAAATTGCTGGATTAGAGATGATTTATGAACCCCCGGTATTGCGTTTCTTTACAGCCCGCTTTAAACCCCTTTCATAATAAAAAGAAATTAGTCTAGCCATTTTATAGCTCTATTTGAAAAAGTATTACTTTTCCAAATAGAGCTAATTTTAGGATGGAAAAGAAATGCAGGAAAGGATCAATAAACCTGGAAGTTATATCTTTTAGAAGAATTTTATTTAGTAGGAGGATGACCAATGGATATTTTTCGTACGAAAAGCATTACGATCATGGAGCACGAAGCCAAGACACATTCTCTTAAAAAGACCATGGGAGCCTTAGATATTATATTAATTGGGATTGGTGTAATTATTGGTACAGGGATTTTTGTCTTAACTGGTGTAGCAGCTGCTAAATATGCTGGACCTGGTATTATGCTATCTTTTGTTATATCGGGGATTACTTGTGCTTTTGTATGTCTTGCTTATGCGGAACTTGCTTCCATGGTTCCGATTGCCGGCAGTGCCTATACTTATACCTATACGTCTTTAGGTGAAGGAATTGCCTGGCTGGTTGGCTGGAATCTGGTATTGGAGTATTCTGTAGGAGCCAGTGCTGTTGCCGGTGGGTGGTCGGCTTATACCGTTGGGCTGCTCAAATCAGGGGGAATTGATATACCCTTGGCATTAACAGCGGTTCCGGCAGATGGAGGTATTGTGAATTTGCCCGCCGTTTTAGTCACGTTGTTTATGACGTTTTTATTAGTGCTTGGAGTCAAAGAAAGTGTAACAGTAAATCGGGTATTGGTAGCTATAAAACTGGGTGCGATTTTTATATTTTTGCTAATGGCTGGTCCTAAGGTGGATGTTGCGAATTGGACACCATTTATGCCTTTTGGTTTTGCTGGTGTTTCTGCAGGGGCGGCAGTTATATTCTTTGCCTATCTTGGTGTTGATTCGATTGCTACTGCTGCTGAAGAAACCCGTAGTCCTAAGCGGGATATGCCTATTGGGATTATAGGGTCCTTAGTCGTATGTACGATTTTATACATTGCAGTAGCTGCCGTTATGACAGGAGTTGTGCCCTATTATCAATTAAATAATGCAGAACCGGTAGCTTATGTTCTGCGAAATCTAGGTTATAATTTTGGTTCGGCATTAGTTGGTACAGGGGCAATCTGCGGACTTTCTACGGTATTATTAGTTATGATGTATGCACAAACCAGGGTGTTTTTCACCATGTCTCGGGATGGACTCATCCCATCAGTTCTTGGAAAAATTCATGAGAAATACCGAACTCCTCATGTAATTACCATCATAGTGGGTGTTGGTGTTGCCCTCATCAGCGGTTTCACCCCGATTGGCATTGTTGCTGAGATGTGTAGCATTGGTACTTTGTTTGCCTTTGTCATAGCCACGATTGGAGTCGTTGTTCTTCGTAAAACCAAGCCGGATATGGAACGTCCCTTCCGCTGTCCTGCAGTAAATATTGTTGTTACATTAGCAGTACTTTGTTGTTTTTATATCATGTATAATTTGGCCTTTGCAACTTGGATTCGGTTCTTTATCTGGAGTGCGATTGGTTTAGTCATTTATGGGATGTATGGTTATTCTCATAGTAACTTGCATGAGAATAACAAACCAAATCAAAAGTAAATAAAGTGATTTTATTGTTTGCTTGTGGAGTGGTTATGTCGCATTTTTCAATGCAGACAATAATTTAATCAATATCGTATAAGCTCAGTTTTGCAATAGGCAGAACTGAGCTTTATGTTTGGTGGCAGCAGTCTTTTAGTAGCTCTTTTCCTATCATTTGCATACACTGTCATAGTACTGAATTTAGAGGGGGAAGTTTCATGTTTGAACTGACTTCTTTACATTGGATTTTCACTAGTTTTATTCTCTTGATTATCCTTACGATGGCAATGCGCAGAGATACAAGTTTGATTTGCATTATTGGGATATTCTTAATGGGCTATGTGGCAACAGGAACATTGAATCAAGCTGTGATTGGGATATTTAATAGCTTTGTGTATGCAATCAATGAACTGTCCGGTACGATTTTGATTATTTCTCTCATCGTAGCTATGAGCAAAGCCCTGCTTCATGCAGGGGTCAACGAAATTATGGTAGAACCTTTTGCAAGGATCATTCGCACTCCTGGTATGGCATATTGGATCATCGGATTGTTCATGATGATTATTTCCTTCTTTTTCTGGCCTTCACCAGCAGCAGCACTTATGGGTGCTGTATTGCTGCCTGTCAGTCGCCGGGTAGGCTTACCAGCTATGGGGGTTGCAGTTGCTATGAACTTGTTTGGACATGGAATTGCTCTATCCGGGGATTTAGTGATTCAAGGTGCACCCAAATTGACAGCTGCAGCCGCAGGTATTCCAGTCCAGGAGGTAGTAAATGCAAGTATCCCCTTGTTGATTGTAATGGGAGTGGTAACGGTAAGTGCTGCTTATTGGTTATTGAAAAGAGATATGGCTCTTGGGAAGTTAACAGTAGAAAACGAAACGGTTGTAGTAAGTGAGCGCAGTGAGCAGGAAGATCTGCCTGTTCATCCTTCCCTTTCTGCTAAAACGAAAGGATGGATTGCAGCTATGGTGCCGATCCTCTTTGGCTTGGATGTGGCTGCACTATATGCTTTTAATTTACGAGGATCAGATGCAACGGCTTTGATTGGCGGAACCTCGATATTCATTATGATTATCATATCTCTTGTAGCGCATCGCAATAACGGCATTGAAAAAACGACTGCCTATTTGCTAGAGGGATTGAAGTTTGGCATCACGGTTTTTGGACCGATTATTCCGATTGCTGCATTTTTCTACTTAGGTGATAGCGGCTTTACTTCTATATTTGGCAAAATACTGCCTTTAGGGTCACAAGGATTAGTCAATGATTTAGGCTTGGCTATGGCTCAAATGGTTTCCATTAGTCCGGCAATTGGGGCATTTACGATCATGATTGTGGGGATTATAACAGGTCTTGATGGTTCTGGTTTTTCGGGGATATCTCTTGTTGGATCCCTAGCGAAACTTTTTTCAGTTTCCATTGGTTCAGGTATAGGAACGCTGACTGCATTAGGGCAAATTGCTGCAATTTTTACTGGTGGGGGAACTTTAATTCCTTGGAGTGTAATCGCCGCTGCGGCCATTTGTAATGTGAGTCCTTTCGAATTAGCACGGCGTAATCTGCTGCCAGTAATGATAGGCCTCTTTGTAACAACGATCGTTGCCATCTTCTTAATTTGATTGTAACGGTTTTTCTCTACGAACCACAAAGGCACAATGCCGCCACTCGCGGCACACAAAGGAGAACACAAAAAATATAAATATCTTGTTTAGAAGGAACGTTGAACACAGAGGACACAGAGTTAGCAGAGAGCACAGAGGTTTTTAGCCCTAATTATATCTTTTCTCAGTGTTCTCTGCGCCTCTGCGGTTCCTTTTTAGCCCCCGATTGTTTCAGATTCTTCGCGTCTTCGCGGTTCAAAGGGTTTTATCCCTCTTCTGCGATTGGAAATGAAACCAAATATATGATATAGTTTTCTATAGCATTATATCAGCAGCGTTAGGAGGGATTGTGATCGATAGCCAAGACCAATCAAAAGATATTAGCAGAATGGTGCAAAAAGATAAAGTCGAGCAGGCTTTATTAGTGGGGCTGCATGGAGCACCTGAATTAAAATATGATGAAAAAGTACAGTATTTGGGGGAATTTCGAGAACGAATCATAAAGAAATTAACCACAGCCCAAGTACGAGAAAAGGGGATTTATTCCGAGATCCTTCAGGCTCTTGAAGACCCAAGAGCGGACAAGCTGATTATCAACGGAAGCATAGACTATCGGGTTATTGAAAAATATAAATCTTTGGCAGCGCGTTGCAAGAAAATTAGTACTGTGCGCAGCGACCCTAGTTTCCAGGGGGATACAGGACTCATCGTGATCAGTGATGAGGCTGTAGATATACAAGATATTGAAGTAGAAGACAGGAGCAGCCGATTAAGACGTTTGGGAATACCGCCAGCGCTCATTGAGGCAGCTGGACAAAAGGTATGTAAGGACTGTATGGAGCAAATCGCCGAAGCAGATGAATATGAAAAAATTAATTACCGGCAGCTGACATGGATAGACCGATTAACTGGTGATACCTGCCCAGGTCATAAATAAGATAGCAATGTAAATGGAACCCTCGTCATTTTGATGAAGGGTTCTATTTACATTAAAATTGTTATTTTTTTCACACAAAAGGATTGTTTTTACATTGGGGGTACGCTATACTAGCAATATACATAAACTGAAAAATCAGAAAAGGCGGGGATGTACATGTGGGGGAAAGAAATTGATTTAGCACAAATTGTTGAAATTCGTACTAAAACAACCGTATATTTTGGTATTGGCGCCATTACTAAAATGACCGACATTGCAAAAACTTTATCTGAAAAAGGAATTAGTAAGGTGATTGTGGTTACTGGCAGGGGATCTCACATCAAATCTGGTGCTTGGGAGCATGTGAAAAAAGCATTGGATGCTGCCAGTATCCTGCCAGTGCTGTATAGTAAAGTCACATCCAATCCAACCGTTGATCAAGTTGACGAAGCGGCAAGTGCAGCACTGGAATTTGGAGCGCAAGCTGTTATCGCCATTGGCGGCGGAAGTCCCATTGATGCAGGAAAGAGTGTGGCTGCTTTAGTAGCGAATCCAGGAAAAACTGCACGAGAGTTGTATGAATATACTTTTTTGCCAGAAAAGGCAGTACCGATTATTGCCATTAATTTGACACATGGAACTGGAACGGAAGCTAATCGCTTTGCTGTTGTCAGTATACCGGAGAAAGAGTATAAGCCGGTTCTTGCCTATGAATGCTTATATCCTCTATATTCCATTGATGATCCGGCACTTATGACTACTTTGCCGCCAGAACAGACTGCCTATGTATCCATTGATGCTGTAAATCATGCTATTGAAGCAGCTACCACGAAGCTGGGGAATATATATGCTGTAACGCTGGCTCGCGAGGTCATCTCACTTGTTACCCATTACTTGCCATTGGCGCAAGAAGATCCTAAGAATTTGGAAGCCCGCTATTATTTATTATATGCTTCGATGATTGCAGGGGCTTCTTTTGATAATGGATTGCTGCACTTTACTCATGCCATGGAGCATCCTCTTAGCGGTATCAAAGCTGATTTGCCTCATGGGTCGGGCTTGTCAGTATTATTGCCCGCAGTAGTAAAACACATCTATCCGGCTAAAGCCGCGATTTTGGCGAATATCTTGGCACCTATTGTGCCTGGTTTAAAAGGGGAAGCAACGGAAGCAGAGGCAGCATATATTGGTTTAAAACAGTGGCTTAAGAAACATGGCATGAAGCAAAGCTTGCGAGAAGAAGGCTTTGTTGACAGTGATGTAGCCCGATTGACAGATCTTGCTTTTGAAACTCCTAGTTTGGAACTGCTTTTAAGTATGGCGCCAATTGAGGCAAGTCGGGAAACCGTTGCTGCCATTTACCTGGATTCGTTATAAGGAAGAATTGAATCGAATTTTTCATTATGGTAAATTTGCATCCTATCGATTCGAAAATGTAATAAATATAAATTATAGACTTGTGCATAGTAAAATAAAGTGTTATTATATAAGCAGTTACTAATATGAATGTTATAAAATTCCATATGTTGAGATAGGTGCCCCAAGGGGCTTAATAGGGAAGTCCGGTCCAATGCCGGCGCGGTCCCGCCACTGTAATGAGGAGTGAACCCAAGGTATACCACTGAGACAACTGTCTTGGGAAGGTTTGGGTAAGCAATGATCCAGAGCCAGGAGAACTGCCTATTTGACAATCACCGTTTTTTACCCACGAGAGATGGGGAGGGGATTAAGTGCACAGCAAATGTTGTATTGTACTTATATCCTAGCGCAATTTTTCGCTAGGATTTTCTATAAGTATAGCTATGATGCTCTTAATTGTTTCTCCCGACCAGCAGTGGTCGGGAGATTTTTACTTGTTATGTGACTGTTTCGTATCTGGGTACGGAATAGCTAACATATGATCCAAACTTTCATTATCCTTTGCTATGTTGTGAGTTGTCTTGGGAAGGGCAGCTAAGTTCCGTGAAAACGGAACTTTTTTTTCGTAAGATAACAATTTATAAGTTTAGGGGAACGTTGAACGCAGAGGACACAGAGTTCGCAGAGAACACAGAGGTTTTAAACCTTATCTATTTTTCTCAGTGTTCTCTGCGCCTCTGCGGTTCGGTTTATTTTCTATGTTTTAAAGGACGCGAAGCGTTTTTCTTATATAAGAAAGATCAGGTGAATGATTACATATAAACCTGTGCAGGATTTTTATTCTTATTTGGTAAATGTTAAGAGGAAAGAATATCATCATATTCTGAATGTGTAATTCTCCATGAGGCGGTAGTAAGAAATGATGGATCGGCTATGAAAGAGGTCGTTAAATCAAAAATTATGGCATGTATGTCGGATAATAAGTCATGGATTGTTGGATAGTTCAGCTTCATAATTAACATGTAAAGCTAAATTTTAAGGAGGCATTACGTCAAGCGGTATAATAAAGGATTTTCTTCAAATAATAGCTAAATAGGAGAATAAGATTTTGTTGCAGTATTATGGTAGTCTTCTATCATTTTAATAAAGAAGAGGGGGAAATATATGCGCTTGGAAAAAGAAAAATCTCAATTTTTGATGGTGGATGTGCAAGAAAAACTGTTTCCTTATATTGTTGGCGGTGAGATTATAGCTAAAAAAATAACGATTCTTATAGAAGGATTAAAAGCATTAGAGGTTCCGATCATGGCTGCTCAGCAATATCCAAAAGGATTGGGAAATACCATTGAACAATTGCGTCCATATTTTTCAGAATACCATGACAAAACGACATTTAGTTGTTGTGGCAATGAGGCGTTAGTCAAGGAACTTCATGAGCGGGATAGTAAAAATGTTATCATTGCAGGGATTGAAGCTCATATTTGTGTACTGCAAACGGTAATTGATTTGAAAGAGTTTGGTTTTCAGCCGATTGTGGTGGCAGATGCAATAGGTTCCCGTACTAGAAGTGATTATGAAATCGCATTGGAACGAATGAAATATGAAGGGGCTATTCTTACCACCGTAGAATCCATTTTATTTGAACTTTGTTATCAAGCTGGCTCTGATGCATTTAGGACGATTTCGCGACTAGTAAAGTAGTTAGAAATACAGTTAATTCATAATGTCATTTTTTTGTTGATCATAAAAGGTTGTCTACCCACGGTTTCTTACGTGGTGATACAGCCTTTCTTTAGTTGTAATGTTGAATGTTCAAATATATTATATTTGGCGGTACGCTGGATAAAGAAGCATATAAGGGGAAAGTTATTTTTGTTTGCCTCGCCTAAAACTAAATTCTAATATGGTCAAGGTACTAGGGGAGTAACACTTCGCCGTTTTTATTGCCATCGTCGGTAAAGTCGAAATCTGTTCTCTATACATAATGAAGGAAAAAAATTCATACAGTCCATTAACCATCACTAGAGGTTAACTGACTGTATGAACAAATTCTTTAATTTAGTGCTATATCCGCTGATCGATGCCAAAGACAACCTGTCTGCCCGCCATCGGATAGAGCCCTGTAAGGTTAGAGGCATCTCCGTAGGAGCCATGCAGTTCATAGGCTTCGTTTGTCAGGTTGTATACCTTCAGATAAACACGGGTAGCCGGATTTACCTTATAGTTTACGCCCAGATCAGCCACCCAGTAGTCCGACGACGTAAATGCCCGCGTATCACGTCCGGTTGCGCCCCGGAGGGTAAAGTTGGCATTCCATTTGTCCTGTTCGTACTGCAGGCCTAGCCGGTAACCATGCGGCTCATTGTTGTTGATCTCTTCCCGCTGGGTAGCCCCCTGTTCCTCCACTTTAACATAGGAATACCCGAGCAATGCCTGCCACTGCGGTGATAACCGACGTTTCAGGCTCAGATCCAGCC
The DNA here is from genome assembly GCF_000271485.2 of Pelosinus fermentans DSM 17108. NCBI lineage: Bacteria > Bacillati > Bacillota > Negativicutes > Selenomonadales > Sporomusaceae > Pelosinus > Pelosinus fermentans. The sequence continues at coordinate 3,976,378 of NZ_AKVN02000001.1, read as the reverse complement.
CTTTTCTTTTCAGTTCAGCTACGTTTTGCCACTGATATTGATTATAACCAACCACAATATAATCCAGTGCATCGTTAAGACGACTGCTAAACATGCTGGCCTGGAGCTCGGTCCCTTCGGCCAACCGGGTGTTCAGCCCTAGCGTGACCACATCGCCGGTTTCCGGCTTGAGGTTCAGATTGGGGATCATAAAACCGCCTCCATAGACATCAGCGATAAACGGGGTTTTAAAGATCTGTCCCCAGGACGCATACACATTGGTCGTCTGGTTGAGCTCGCGGTTTGCCGTGATGCGGGCCGTGGTTTTATCGCCGAACAGGGTGTAATCGTCATAGCGCACCCCAGCTGTTACCGACCAGTTTTTTGGCAGCCGCCAGTTATTTTCCAAAAAGAAGGCCCGGTTGGATATCTTTTTGTCGGTGTAGTTGTATCCTGCTTGATAGTAACCATAGGCCGGAACATCAATATCATACTCTGCGGAGTCGGCCGTAACCTGACGCCAGGAAGCGCCGCCCAGCAGTGTATATCTCTCATTGATTTGCCAGGTTTGTTGCCATTCCGCCCCATCGGCCTGATTGGTATATGAGCGGCCATTAAAATAATAATCAGGAATCTGATAGTCATCAGGATGATTATCATAATTATACGTAAAGTAATTACGGTACAATCTGACAAAGCTATTGGCTTTGTCTCCTTGGTTCCAATTGTAGGTTAAACTAACATTATTCTCTACATAGGTTTGCACAGAGTGGGTAAAATAATTAGTATTGCCGCCGGAGTCGACATGGGCTTGGTAATCCGGCATGACATTAAAGCCTTTCCGGCCGTCGGTATGATCGACGGTCAGGGACAGGGAACGGTTGTTGCCGAGGTCTTTGTCCAGACGGATATTCATTTTATCCTGGTCAAGGGCTGTATTTTTGGCCGTTGCGTCACTGTTACCGCTGTAGCCGCTGTTATAGTGGAAGTCATCTTGGCTTTTCCGTTCAAAGTTGATGCGGTAGCTGAAATCGCCGACCTTGTTCTCGGTAGTCAGGTTGTACCGGCGCAGGCCCCAGCTGCCGGCTTCTGCCGAGTAACGGGTGACTGGTTCGGCACTTTTACGGGTGATGATATTGATGACGCCGCCCACCGCGTCACTGCCATACAGGGCGGAGGCAGGCCCTCTGACAATCTCAATCCGTTCAATACTGTCGACACTGGGTAAATAGTCAAGATTGGCGCCGGACTGGCCCATATGCATCCCGCCGCCTTTCCAGTTGACCTCGCGGCCGTCAACCAAAACCAGCACCCGCACGTCGCCGTTGATGGTCGGCACACTGGCAGTAGTGTCATTTTGCATCGTCACGGTGGTTCTGTTGAGGATATCCGGGACACTGACTGCGCCGCTTTTTTCAATCTCTTCACGGGTAATGACAGTCACGCTGGCCGCAGTTTCTGTCTTTTTTACCGGCATCCGGCTGGCCGTCACCACATACTCGTCCATGCTGAATTCTTGTTCGTCGGCAAAGGCCGTTTGTCCGGCCATTAATACGGCCCCGCTCACCAGGAGGCTGACCAAATGCTGTTTTTGCTTTTTTTTCACAATTTCACCTCATTATATTATTGAAAGACTATTGAATGAACTTTTTGCTGATGGCGATTGTAGCGTTATACAATGCCGGCTTTTTCAAAATGCGTGCGCAGCAGCCGTCTGCCCCATAAACTGCTCACACAGGCCATAATCACCGTAAGCAGGCAGATTACCGCCAGCATTGCCGGGTTCATTAACGCCAGGCATTGTTGCAGGATAGCCAGTTGCTCTGTTCCTTTGGTCGCTTCTTGCGCTATATAGGCTTCCTTCATAAAGGTAAGCGGAAAACTTTCTCCCACGGCAAAGCCCAGCATGTAAAAGGCAAAACCGGTGACCTTCGCAATAAATTTTTCCCGACCGATAAAACCAAAGGCAATCTCGCCCAGCACGCCCCCTACAAAGATGCTCAGTCCAAACACACCGGCCGGTGCCATGTTAAAGAGAACCAAACCCAGCAAAGCGCCGCTGATGACAAACACACCACGCAACGGTGCTTTCGCCAGCATCAGCATAAAGATAATTCCTCCCGGTATCGCTAATATAACCGGCATGAAGATTAAAATCACGGGGATCAGCCCAATGGTAAACCCCAGCAGCATAAAAATACTAATAATCAATGCATTGAAAATGCCAATTGTGATCAAATGCCGGACAGTCTGGTTGTTATTTGTTTTTAAAGAAGCCATAACAAAACATCCTTTTTATTCCTTATTTCTGAGTAGAGCATTCTGTTGCATTATTGTCGAAGGAGAGGTGGGTAAGCCTACCGTCTTCCTCCAGAGAGAAAATTTTATCAAATGTATTTATTGCGAATTCATAATCATGGGAGATAACAAAAATGCACCGCCCTTCTTGCGCCAGCTTTCTTATGAGTTCGCTGACTTTTGCCATGTTTTCTCCATCCAGGCCGCTGGTTGGTTCATCCAGGAATAAAATTTTGGCGTTTCGCATGCCGGCCAATGCAATGGCCAGACGCTGCTTCTGCCCACCGGAAAGAGCAGCGGGATGGGCCTCTTTATAGCTTTCCAGGTGAAAGAACCGCAGGTATTCTTCTGCTTTCGCCACGATGCTTGGTGACTCTTTACATCCCAGCAGCATCTCTTCCCACACGCTGGGGGCAAAAAGCTGGTAATCGACATCCTGCATAACATAGAAGGAATTCTGCATACGCACCTTCGTACCAGCTGGTTTGCCTTCAAGAAGGATTTCGCCCCGGTGTTGTTTTTCCAGCCCCATCAGTACTCGCAGCAGGGTACTTTTCCCCACGCCGTTTTTACCCATGATCCCGGTAATTTCACCGCGATAGGCACTTAAGGATATGCCGTTCAGAATTGGTTTTCCTCTTTTATAGCCAAAGGATATAGCCACTGCCTGCAGCAAAGGTGCCTGGGTTTCTGCCTTTTGAGGCAGTTCATTAGCTGCTGGCCGCAGGGCCGATCCGTCAAAATGGCGCAGCCCCTTATCCCGAAACCACCGGTCGGGTTTGGCAAAAAAATCCCGACCGCTAAATTCCTCTTTTCCCTGTCCGTCTTCGATAAAAACCACGCGGTCAAGCAATTCCTTTAAATAGGCAAGCTTGTGTTCAGCGATAATAACGGTATGACCTTTGGCTTTAAGGATGCTCAGTACAGCGAGCAGCTGATCCGTGCCTGTTTTGTCTAAATTGGCAGAGGGTTCATCGAAAACATAAATATCCGGTTCCAGGGCATAGACGGATGCTACAGCGACTTTTTGTTTTTCGCCGCTGGAAAGCGTAAAGATGGAGCGTGTTAGCAGTGTATTAAGGTGTAGATCCTGCACGGTTTTTTTGATTTGCTTCTGCATTAGGTGCCTTTCAATCCCATAATTTTCACTGGGAAAAGCAAGTTCGCTCCTGACATGCAAGGTAAAGAACTGGGAGCGGGGGTCCTGAAAAACCGATCCCACCCTGCGTGATATGTCCCTCATTGAGGCTGTTTTTATATCCAGGCCGCCAACGAAGACTTCTCCTCGCAGTTCAGCGTCAAAAAAATTTGGGATTAAGCTATTGATGCAGCGGGTTACCGTTGTTTTGCCGCAGCCGCTTTTACCGGTCAGGACCACAAATTCGCCCTGCTTTACATTCAGGCTAAAACCGGTAAGGCTTTCCCGGTTACGATTGCGGTACGTTACATGCACATCGTGGAACTCAATTATCGTTTTTTTCTGCATAGTGGAATGTTGTTGCAGTAAGTTTTCCGTCATAATGCCATATTCCAACCCTTTCCGGGCATGATTGGCTGTGTTGTACTTTTCAGAATCGTCGTACTCCTTTCTATAGAACCAAATTGCCAAAGCCTGGATAATAGTGCAAAAAAATCAGTGTCGCCGCCGCCACTGCAAATATTACGCAACAGACGGCATCCTTTTGCTCAAACCGGACGCCGGTGCAGGAAGTCCTTGGGTGCTCGGCATCAAGCCCTTTGCACAGCGCCGCCGCCGACAGTTCATCGGCCAGCTTGCCGCTGCGAATCAGCAAAGGAATCATGAATTTCTCGACCGTTGTTACCGGTTGTAAAAACATCCCGGTTAACGATGGATTCAGTCCCCTCATTTTCAAACTATCTTTAATATACAAGATTTCGTACTTCACTGTGAGGATATAGCGATAGACTACCGCTAAAGGGATAATCAGTATTTTAGGAACATGCATTTGCTCCAACGCGATAATCAATTCATTGATGGACGTTTTCTCCAACAGGATTATGTAGGCCATATAAACCGGCATCAGCCTGAATAATAGTAAAACCAGCATGCCCACTACCATACTGACCGGTGGTATGGAAATAAGACAAAGAAATTCATTGAGTACCAGTAATGCCGTATAGAATGCCACAAAATAAATGACCGTTGCGAGCATTTTCTGCCAGGTCATGATCACGGCAAGCGCGGCAAACAAGATGAAAAGTTCAAGGAGGCTTCCGCAGAGGAAGGTCAATAAGGATATGACAACAAGCAGAAACATCCATACTCTGGGATCGGGCTTGGACGCCTTAAAGTCAATCGTATCATTCACTATTTCACCTCCAATCCATTAATGTTACAAATTGAGAATGATTATCTATTTCACTAATGAAGTATACTAAAAAGATTCAGGGTTTTTCTACCTGTAAAAGGATTTATTGAACAGTAAACGGATTTTTTCCCATTTACGGTGTTAAAAAGTTCTGACAGCTTAATCGGATAATACTGCTTTAGCAAAAATGAGCTTAAACATACAAAAACGACTGTATCTAAAATGATACAGTCGCAAGCAGAGCCTTTATTATTTATTCTGCGCCAGATATTCACTCGGGCTAACGCCAAATTTTTTGCGGAAAGCCAGGGCGAAATAACTGGCATTCGAATAGCCGATATGCGAAGCGGCTTCACCCACATTCAGCTTCTTTTCTTCAAATAGCTGCCTTGCCAGCTCCAGTCTTTTATCGACAACATAAGTATGTACTGTCTGACCGAACAATTGCTTAAAACCATTTTTCAATTTGAATTCGTTCAGGCAAATCAGTTTCGACAACACCGCAAGGGTCGGTGGCGAGACAAAGCTTTGATCTAGTGTTTGTTTTGCCTGATAAATACTTTTTACATCCTGCCGGGAGAGGTTTGGGCAATGACCTAGCACCGGTTCATCTTGATAGATGGTCTCATTCAGATAAACCGCCAGGAATTCCAGCAGTTTTCCCTCCATGTAAATCGTTTTTACAGAGTCATGATATGGACAATTGACCAGTTGATGCAGCACGGTTTTCATCGCCGGTGATAGCTTATGTGTGGAAAAAGCTGTGTTGTGAGCGTGAAAACTACGGAGCACAGCTCTTTGCAAGTAATCATTGCCAAAATCTCTGAGCTTATCGGGATAGATTTCCACAGTGATAATCCGATGACGAAGGTTGGGCTGGAACCTTACGCGCCTTAGATTGGCTGCGTTAAAGGCTAAAAAATTAGCCGTATCTACAACAAGCTCGTTTTCCTCCAGAACCAATTCCCCTGTTAGACAAAAATATAGCATAATGCGTGGCATGCTGAAATTGGCGCCTCCGCATATGCTATCACAAAATATTATTTCAGAGTCTTTGATTTGGGCAAAAGGGCAGGAAAACAGCTGCTTCACATGCCCACTGCCAAAATTGTTGGTCACTTGGGCACAATTCATGCTGTTCTGGGAAGAATATAACACATATTTCCTGTTATTATATAACACCCAGTGCTCTTCTGATTCGTTACTTTTTTCCGTTTTCCAATCCATAACATTCTCCCTTTGATAAGCAATATTTATCCCTTATCATATATTTATCTATTTTAACAGGGCTAATTATGGTATTCGTTAGGCAGTAATCCTGTATTTTTCCGGAAGGTTTCCGCCAAGCTACCCGCATTTTTGTGACCGGCAATTTGCGAAATCTGACTGATCGGCAGTCCGTATTCGCCGGCAGATGCTCTGCCCGGCTCATACGTTGATTGAATAGGTCTGCGGAATTTGTGGATTTGTTAACCGCTTGGAATGTTAAATAAAAGATACGTCGTGTCCATTGAGTGCGTAAGATATCTGTATATAAGATGTAAATGGGTAAAACGATTATCATTATCAATTGTATCAATTTTGGGGTGATCATGCAAGTTGATAATTGAAAATGGAGAGATTTCTTTCATTTGAGTGAATATGCTCCCGTTGTCTCAGTAGCACAGACAGCGAGGGCATATTTTCCTTTCCTGCATAATAGGTCGCTATATCCTTTTTTTTCTAAAATAAGAAAATATAGGAGATTTTGGAAGCTAATCAAAGAAATATCATCCTTATTTGCGAAAATTTAGCAAATATGACCTCTGATTATCTTTGACATTGATTATCGTTATCATTTAATCTTGAAAAGAGCTTTGAATCGTTCGTTTGCGAATCGCTCTGATATTGCTCAATGCAGGCAGGGTGTTTCTATTTACAGATAGGACAAAGGCTCTCCCCAGTTTCCAGGGTGTTTTGGCCTGTCGACGCTGCCTCAATAATACTTTTTGCTGTATTCTGTTATTTTTTATAAAAGAGGTGATTTGCAATGATTGAAATTGGTAAGAAGAATTCTGAAATCTTCCCTCCGCCACCGCAATTGCCGTTCCAGTCCAGTACTGCTACGGTAACCGATAAACGGTTTCTCATTCGCAGGGAATACGAAATTGGCAGAGATAAGTGGAATAAGCTGCAGGCTTCCGCACTTGCACATGGCTTTTCATCTCTGTCGGTGTTACTATCAGCCTTTGGCGAAGTGCTGGGCAGATGGAGTTCGGGTTCGGAAATGACAGTAATTCTACTGAATGATTCCAGCGGACATGCTACTCCGGAGGACTTGTTTAACAGGATGGCTTCACAGCCGGCAATTCCCGTAGTATTCAAACCCGTACGGGATGAGAACCGGATTGAAATATGCCGCAGAACAGAACTTCAGCTCGCGGATTCGGTAAACCGATGCCCGGCAACTGTTTCGTCTATTTTTCCGAATATTGCAAAAGATTCTGGTCAGGATGATCGGCAAGTAGTCGTTGTCTTTTCCGGCGTACTGCCAGCGTTTCATGATTCTGCCGGAACAGACGAAAATATGGTTAACAATGCAAGTGGTTCTGTATGTGATGAACATCACCCACAGGAGATGCGTATGCCGCAGGTTTGCCTGCATTGCCATGTTTCTGAGCACGATGAAGAAATCGGGATTACTTGGGATGTACTTGCAGAACTTTTTCCGCTGAATTTGCCCGATGCCATGTTTGAAGTGTACATCTGTCTGTTGAACTGGTCATCCGAAAAAGCCTGGGCAAAGCAGGCGCCGGATTTTCTTCCCGAGTTGCAGCGGGCGGTACGTGAGAAAGTAAATGCCACGTTTGTCCCAGTTAAAGAAAAATTAATTCATCAGGAATTTTTTATTCATGCACAGGAGAACCCCGAAAAGGAGGCTTTGCTGTGGGATGAGAACGGAATTGACCGGATGATGACTTACGGTGAACTAGCCGACAAAGCTCTGCGTTTGGCTGCACTTCTTAGCGAAAAAGGTGTTCAACAGGGAGAGGCTGTCGCTGTTACCCTGCCGCGGGGGCCGAATCAGGTTATTGCTGTGTTGGCCGTACTGGCTGCAGGTGCAGTATATGTTCCGATTGGCGTGAACCAGCCCGCAGGGCGCCGGGACAGAATATACCGGATAGGCGGAATCAGCCGCTTGGTAACGGATAAGACAGAATTTGCCGTCTTATCTACTGAGGAGAAACTTACCGTGATCATGACAGATGAAGCGGATAAAGTTTCTCCTCTGCCGCGCCCCGTTTCTGTCAATACTGATGCTCTAGCGTATGTAATCTTCACTTCGGGATCGACAGGAGAGCCGAAAGGTGTGCAGATACCTCACAGAGCTGCTTATAATACGATTCTGGATATAAATACCCGATTTTCGGTCAGTGCATCCGACAGAGTTCTTGCCGTTTCGGCTCTGGACTTCGATCTTTCCGTTTATGATTTGTTTGGTCTTCTTTCAGCCGGAGGCGGGATTGTATTGCTTAATGAAAGCACCGGACGGGAAGCGCTCGTTTGGCTTGAACTCATCCGTAGAATGAATGTGACAGTCTGGAATTCTGTACCGGCGCTCTTAGATATGTTGATGATTGCTGCCGGCGAGTATGGTTTATTGCCTTCGTTGCGTCTTGCTCTTGTTTCCGGCGATTGGGTCGGGCTTGATTTGCATGACCGCTTAATAAAAAAATCCCAGGACTGCCGCTTTATTGCTCTTGGAGGAGCGACCGAAGCTTCCATTTGGTCGAATTACTTCGAAGTTACATCCGTTGATCCTTCATGGAGTTCGATTCCCTACGGAGCGCCTTTGACCAACCAATGTTTTCGTGTTGTGGACCGGTTCGGCCGTGATTGTCCGGATATGGTGACCGGTGAGCTGTGGATTGGCGGTATGGGGGTTGCCCGCGGCTATCTCGGAAATTCCGAATTAACTTCAAAGAGTTTTATTAATACAGGGGAGAATCGCTGGTATCGTACAGGCGATCTGGCACGCTATTGGTCTGATGGCATTCTTGAATTTCTCGGCAGAGCCGATCAGCAGGTGAAATTAAGAGGATACCGCATTGAGCTCGGCGAAATTGAGGCGGTTTTACGGCAATATGCAGGAATAAGTCAGGCTGTCGCGGTCATATCCTCTGGTACCGGGACGCAGCATCTGGTGGCCGCTGTTGTTGCCGGCTGCGCTCCGGTGCAGGTTCATACCGTTTCGTCTGTGCCCTCAAATTCAGACTCTTTCAGAAATTCTTCAAGGGAAATACAGTCAAAGATTGCTGAAGCTTTAATTGCTGAAATCCTTAATCTTGCTGAATTACAGAATGATACCGGAAAAAATCTGCATCCCGGGCGGCAGCTGCGGATAACTGATGAGAATCAGTCGTTGCTTCAGATGTGGCTCCGCTGGCTTGGCGGACGCAATGTTATAACAGATTATGATGGTGTTTTACATGGCGGACCGAGAATTGAGGAAGTCCTTCAATATGCCAAAACTCTTCAGCGGAGTGCGGTAAATAGTAACGGAATAATAGCGGATGATCCCCTGATTTCAAGCGTAGCAAGGCGTTTATTTCAGCGCCTGGATGATTACCGTGGAATTCTAAGCGGAGAGATTTCGTCAGTGGTTCTTCTTGATGATGATATTCTTTCTCCTGAAAGCTTATCCTCCAGGGATTCCGGAACCATTGCGGGAATCGAACTGATTGCTGAAAAAATAAAGTGCATATCGAAAGCTGCCGGCAAACCGGTTGAAACTGCACTTATTGGCGGACGAAGCGGCATCATAGCAGCTAAGCTTCTGGACATGCTTGATCCGGAGGATATTAGTTTCACGCTTCTTGATTCTGCTCTGTCAATGGTTGAGACTGCAAAAATCCATCTGTCTTCGTTGCCGCATTCTGTCAATTGCAAAAGACTGCCGGAATACGGCGTTCCGGATCAGCTCCGTTATTCCTTTGATTTGGTTCTGGCCGTAAACGCACTTCATCGCTATCATGATCCGTATCAGGGTGTGGCCATTGCTTCATTACTGGTACGGTGCGGCGGAAAAATACTTGCATTGGAACATTGTGAGATTATGCCGCTTGCAGCAGTAACATCGGCGGTACTTGACAGGGGCTTCGCGGATTTTGATCATGACCGCCGTCAGGCATATAGCCCAATGCTGCCGGCTCAGCAGTGGGCAAATCTATTCAAGAAAGCCGGTTTTAATAAGACAAGTTTTATGCCCGTAGGAGACTCCTTCACTGAATTTATCGAGGCTGATTGCCCAGCAACAAGGCCGGAGCTGGATCTGGATTGTATATTGAAATTTACCGCAGATCATCTGCCGCCACACATGTTGCCGGAAAAAATTGAAATATTGCCGTGGCTGCCGTTAAGCGCAAATGGTAAGGTGGACCGTGCAGCTGTTACCGCAGTATTTGCATTCCGCGCTGAAGAACGCGGCGGCGAAAAGCCGCATGCCGGAATGGAACAGGAGGTTGCCGAAATGTGGCAAAAGCTTCTATCGAGTGGTGCAATCGGACGTAAGCAAGGATTCTTTGAAATCGGAGGGGATAGTCTGCTGGCAACGCGTTTTCTTGCGGGTGTAAAGGAAAAATTCGGCGTCGAGTTGTCACTAAGACAGATGTTTGAATTGCCCGCATTGTTTCAGGTTGCCTCTGTTCTTGAAAGCAAATTAATGGAAATGAAGCAAACTATGGAATCAATGGAAGAGGGTGAAATATGATCGGTATCATTGGTGGTTACGGGGATGTCGGACTGCAGGCGGCGCGAATGCTTAAAGAATGGGGAAAACATCCGCTGCGGATAGGTGGCAGGAATCCGGAATTGGCACAGACAAAGCTCGCAGACGAATTCCCGCATGCGGAATGGGTTAAGGTTGATATTGAAGACGAAAAGAGTATGAAATCGTTTCTGCACGGATGCGAACTGATCGTCAACTGCGCCGGGCCGTCTCACCGGATAGCAGCACGTGTTGCCGGGATGTGTTTGTCAATGGGTTGTCATCATGTGGATGCCGGTATTGATGAAGCTCTGGAAATGATGCGCGGCACACCGCAAAGCACTGCCGTATTATATGCCGCAGGTGCCACTCCCGGATTATCGGGACTGTTGCCCCGATGGCTGGCTACATCTTTTGATAAAGTGGATTCGATGGTTTATTATACTGGCGCTTTGGACAGATTCACAGCTGCCGCTGCTGAAGACTATCTTACAGGTGTTGCGGGCAAAGATAACGAACCTCTGGCGGCATGGAAAAATGGCGCCCGCCGCTCAGCGGCTCTGAGACGGAGACCCGGAACTGCACTGCCTTTTTTCCCGCGGGAAGTGGCTTTATATCCGTATTTCGACGCCGAAGCGGAATTCGTGGCGACGACCTTATCGCTCCGCGACGGCGAGTGGTACATCGCGATTGACGGAGAGTATGTACCGCCGGTTCTTGAAGAAATACGTCCACTGTTTTTGACTGACTGGAAGAGTGCGGTAAAGCGCCTTTGCACGGCGACCGAGCTTGACGCGGCAGGGCGTCAAAAGTATATAAATTTCATTATACAACTTACTGGAATAAAAAACGGGGCCGGAATAATACGGACACTAGTTCTTCAGGCCGACAGACCTTCAATTCTGACCGGTTCGACCGCTGCGGCGGCGGGTATCGCCGTGCTGGAGGGAGAAATACCTTTCGGAGTGCGCCCGCTTGCTGAAATCCCTGACCCGGCCAAAGTGATTGCCCGGCTGGGCAGTACAAAATACTTGAGTATTATAGAATGTTCGGTTGACGATCTGTTACAGGTGGTGGAGGGTGAAATATGAAAAGAAAAAAAATACGTACGGTGGTATGCGGTTCTACGTTTGGACAATTTTACCTTGAAGCGTTAAAAACGTTGCCTGAAGAGTTTGAACTTGCCGGTCTGCTCGCGAGGGGGAGCGAGAGGTCGGCAAAATGTGCGGCATACTACGGGATAAATCTATACACGGAAGCGGGTCAGCTTCCGGATGACATTGATCTTGCCTGCGTCGTGCTGCGCTCGGGAGTTATGGGCGGTAAAGGAACGGATATGTCCCTGAGGCTTCTTGAACGGGGTATTCATGTTATTCAGGAACAGCCTGTGCATCACAAAGATGTGGCGGCGTGTCTCAGAGCAGCGCGGCAGCAAAACGTGTTTTTTCAGACAGGCGATCTTTATGTTCATTTACCTGCTGTTAGACGGTTTATTGCCTGTGCACAAGCCCTGCTGGAACGGCAAAACGCGCTGTATATCGACGCGGCATTCGCTTCTCAGGTTTCTTATCCGATGATGCACATTTTTTCGGAGGCTTTGCCGTCAATTCGCCCGTGGAAGACCGGTACCGTAAGCCGGGATGGAGGACCGTTTCATGTTATGACCGGAACGTTAGGCAAAATTCCGGCCATATTGAGAGTCCATAATGAAGTAGATCCCGATGATCCGGATAACTATCTGCATTTGCTGCACCGAATTACAATTGGTTCCGAGGGAGGAAGCCTCTCCCTTACCGATACTCATGGCCCCGTTGTCTGGCAGCCCCGTCTGCATATTCCTGAGAATCTGAATACGTTCGGCGATTTTGCGGGCGCTGATCCGGAACATCTGCTTGAAAACAGCATAGAGACGCTGGGCCCGTCGGCTCCTGTGAATTACAAGGATATTCTCACGAAGCAGTGGCCCCACGCCATTGCCCGCGATTTGTCGACGATGAGAGAAAGGATTCTGGGAGGTCCCGGCGCAGCTATGAGAGCCCAGCAGGAACTTTTATGTTCCAGTCAGTGGCAGGAAATGACTGCCAATCTAGGATATCCGGTTTTGCGCCCCGGATGCAGTCATCAGCCGCTGTCAGTCAATATTTTAAGGGAAGCCGCTGCCGAAATGCCGGATGACAACGTGAAACATCATGTATTCGAATTTTGCTTTAACAGGGAAACAAATATTTCTTCATGCACGGAATATGCTGACAGTCAGCTTTGCGGCATAGATTCGGATTGTGTGAATTTGTTTGTCGGGAAGCTGGATAAAGCTGTTTTCAGTTCGATGCTATACTCTCTGCAAACACAGGGTGTTCTGACAAATAGGGAACGGGAATACAGCATAAGAGAGATTTTGTCCGTTTCGAATACTGCACCCCAGCATCAATACCTTATTATGCGCTGGCTTGAATTGTTATCTGAACGTGGATATCTAAAACACCGCGGGGATTATTTTTATGATGCCGGTGTTGTGACCAAAGAAATGTTGCAAGATCACTGGAATGCGGTAAGGAAAATATGGGACGGCAGACTTGGTTCACCACTCACCATGGATTATCTGATAAGCAATGCCGAACAGCTTCCGCAACTGATGAGCGGAGAACAGCAGGCTGCGCTCCTGTTATTCCCCGAAGGCAGAATGGACTATGCCAATGCCTTGTATCGTGAGACGATAACGGCCCGTTATCTCAATAAAGCGGTGTCGGAAGCGGTTATCCGCATCGGCGCTGCCAAAAAGGTTGCGCCGGATGTGGAGTCCGAAGAACCGCTGAGGGTTCTTGAGATAGGCGCAGGTACGGGAGCTACCACAGACGTAGTAGTTCCGAGGCTAAAAGTATCCGCCGGAGTTCTTAAAACCGATTACTTGTTCACGGATGTTTCAAATTTCTTTCTCTCGGCCGCACGTGAACGATTTAAAGACTGCCCATGGATGAGGTTTCGGATTGCGAATATTGACAAAGACTTTATTCAGCAGGGCTTGCAGACCGAAAGTGCAGATATAATCATTGCGGCGGGAGTCATGAATAATGCTTTCAATATAAACGAAACTGTAGATAGGCTTATGCAGATTCTAGTTCCCGGAGGATGGATACTTATTACCGAACCTACACGTGAATTTCCGGAAATGCTGATTTCTCAGGCTTTTATGATAACCCGTCCGGAAGACGACAGAAAGAATACAAACACAACATTTATGTCCGTCAAGCAATGGCAGGATGTTTTTCAGAAAACAGGAGCCGCGGAAGTTCTGACACTTCCCAACGAGGACCATCCCCTCGCTCCTCTGGGACAGAAACTTTTTGCAGTGAGGAAGAAGAAGCATGCTTAAGTGCAGTCACGTTAATATGCAGGATAAACAAGATTAGTAAAGCTGGAGGGATAAAGTTATGATACCGAACTGCAAAATAAATATTAATAGTTTGGTGGCACGTCTCCGCGGCGAAGGCGTGTCTTTATGGGCAGAGAATGGTAAGCTGCGCTACAGAGCGCCGCAGGGAATGCTGGCCGGCAGCGATCTGCAGTCGCTGAAAGACTACAAGACGAATATTCTGAGCCTGCTTCAGTCGGAAGCCAAACCGGTGACAGTGGAATATCATCCCGAATCAAGATATGAGCCTTTCCCGTTGACGGATGTACAGTTTGCTTATTTGCTTGGCCGCAGTGAAGTATTCGGGTATGGGGGTGTCGCCTGCCACATTTACCTTGAACTTAACTATCCAGAGCTGGAGCGCAGACGTGTCGAGGCAGCATGGAATAAACTGGTTTTGCGTCATGATATGCTGCGGGCCGTCATTAACAAGAACGGCTATCAGCAGGTCATGGAGAAGGTGCCGCGACTGGATGTGGCCTATACTGATGCAGGTGCATGGGAGACAGATAAAGTATCAGCACAGCTTGATGACATCCGAGAGGAAATGGGTCATCGCATTTACAATACGGATTGCTGGCCTTTATTCGGTGTGGCGGTGACGAAAACTCCAGATCGGGCCGTGCTGCATTTTTCCATTGAGTTTCTCATCGCCGACTGGGCAAGCATCTGGCTGTTGCTTTCGGAATTTGAGGCGTTGTACTACGAGCCGGAGCGAATGCTTCCAGATTTTAAGCTCAGTTTCCGCGATTATCTTATAGCCGAACGCAGTTTGCGGGAAAGTATCGTATATGCAAAGGACAAAGATTACTGGTTCCGCCGGATTGATGATTTGCCACTGGCACCGGATCTGCCGATGGCAAGATTTCAGACTAATTTCGGCCAGGCACGTTTCAGCCGTCGTTTTCTTAAGCTGGATGCCCAAAGCTGGAACGGATTGAAGCAAAAAGCACAGCAGCGTGGTCTGACGCCGACGGCTGCAGTGATGACGGCATACGCTGCCGTACTTGAGCGGTGGAGCCGCAACAAAAAGTTTTGTCTGAATCTTACCGTACTCAACAGGCTTCCTCTGCATTCCCAGGTTAATGATATAGTTGGTGATTTCACATCGGTCAGTCTGCTTGCCGTGGACTGGTATACTGGCAATTCGTTTACTGAACGGGCAAAAACAATGAATAAACAACTGTTTGAAGATCTGGACCACCGCCTGTTTTCCGGGGTCGAAGTGTTAAGGGAGATTTCCCGCAGACGCGGCCGGGAAGCCGCGCTGATGCCAATCGTGTTTACCAGCGCTATTGGGCTTGTCGAGCCGACAGAAGGAAACTGCCTGCAAGGAAAAGTCGAAGGTCAGGGAATCAGTCAGACGCCACAGGTTTTTATTGATTGTCAGGCGATGGATAGTTCGTCCGGTCTTCAGGTTAACTGGGATATCCGGGAAGGCGTTTTCCCTGAAGGAATGACGGATGATATGTTCGATGCATTTGAGTCGCTGCTGCGCTTGCTGGGTGGAATGCAGCAAGTTTGGGATGCAGGCGAAACTGCGGCTTTACCTGCGTGGCAGTTAAGCGAGCGACAGCGGGTTAACGATACAAAAATGACGTTACCGGATGGTTTGCTGCACAGCGGGATACTGGCGCAGGCCGCGGCCACCCCGGACCGGCCTGCTGTTTTAGATAGCAAAGGACAGGTGACATACGGCGAGCTCATGTTGATAGCATCGGCAGTGGCCGGAAAACTGCAAGAAACCGGCTGCAAACAACAAGACAGAGTCGCGATAATTATGGACAAGTCCGTACATCAGGTAGCGGCGGTGTTGGGCGCTTTGTCGGCTGGCGCAGTTTATGTTCCGGTTGACACCACGCAGCCGGAATTACGCCGCTCGGCTATGTTAAAAAAAACAAATGTTCTTCATGTTTTGACATGCTCAACAAGCGGGATAAAATGGCCGGAAAACATTACGGTGATTGAAGTGGATAAGCTGACGCCACATCGGGAGAATGCTCTTGTGGCTGACTATGATCCTGATATGCCGGCTTACATCATTCATACCTCGGGTTCAACTGGACAACCAAAGGGCGTCGTAATCACACACCGTGCGGCCGCCAATACAATTACAGATATCAACAGCCGCTTTAAAGTCGGCCGGGATGATAAGGTTCTGGGACTGGCGCAGTTGAGTTTCGATTTGTCCGTCTATGATATATTTGGCATTTTGTCTGCCGGAGGAACGCTGATCTATCCTTCCGCTGACAGGCAGACAGACCCGTCTCACTGGGTGGAACTGATGGCTGAACATGAAATTACGGTATGGAATTCCGTGCCGGCGTTGGTGCAGATGCTGGTTGCCTACCTGAACTCTGAATCTAAAATAGACCTGGCGAAGTTCCGGCTTGCCATGCTGTCCGGAGACTGGATACCGCTGACTCTGCCTGATACTCTGATAAAACGAGTGCCTTCCGTACAGGTTATAAGTCTTGGTGGTGCCACTGAAGCATCAATTTGGTCAAATTACCATGTTTATCAGGGATTGCAGCCGGACTGGAGCAGTATCCCATACGGACGTCCGCTTGCCAATCAGGGTTTCCGTATTCTGGATGAAAGGCTGCGGGACTGCCCCGTATGGGTGATGGGGGGGCTGTATATTACCGGCGACGGTCTTGCCAAAGGCTATTTCGGAGATAAAGAAACTACTGAGGCGCGGTTTTTTCCTCATCACGTTGACGGGCAAAGGCTTTACCACACCGGGGACATGGGACGCTACATGCCCGGCGGCGAAATTGAATTTCTTGGTCGCGAAGACAATCAGGTCAAAATTAAGGGGCACCGGATCGAACTGGGTGAAATTGAAGCGGCACTGCAGAAACACCCTGCTGTTGCTGCAGCGGCGGTTGTGGTAGATAGCTCAGGTGATAATAAGGCGTTGATCGGCATCGTGGAGACGGTCTGCTTTAAACAGAACAGCATACCGGTAAATGCAGCAACGTTGGCGGATTTTCTATCACAGCGCCTACCCGCTTATATGATTCCTGCTGCCATACAAATTGTTGACGCGTTACCATTGACAGGTAACGGAAAAATAGACCGGCGGGAGCTTGCAAAATGGAAAATCCAATCCATAACGGATGATTCTGTTATGGAATCCATAGCCGGAATTTCGGATCCTCTGGAGGAACAACTGTTGCGGATATGGGCGGAAGCACTGGGTATGCCGGTCATCGGCAGACTGCAGAATTTTTACGATCACGGTGCGGATTCGCTCATTATGGCTCAGGTTGCAGGAAAGCTGCGGGAAATTTTTGCCGGTGAGTCATTAATGCTTGATATTCCTTTTGATGCTCTGCTCAGACAGATGCTCAATTATCCGACTGTCGCGGCACTTGCTGAATTTGTGCGTTTGCAAAGTAATAAGACCGGACACGCTTCTGTTGATGATTCCATCAGACAACAAAAAAACAATTCAAGCAATGCGGTGCTTACCTCTTATGGAGGCGGAACGGGAGCCCTCAGAGTTGTTTTTCATGCCGGTCTTGGTACGATGAATTGTTTTCGTCAACTGCTTACTCATCTGGATGAACAGAATAGCGGTCCTGTTATCGGCATAACTGTAGCGGATACGGATTTGTATTGTTCATTAGATCATTCGGGTCTTATTGAGCATCTTGCGGATGATTACGCCGAACGGCTTATTGAAACAGGTCATAAAGAGATGCAGCTGATCGGTTACAGCCTGGGAGGGTTGATTGCTGTTGAAGTGGCAAGACGTCTGCTGGAGAAAGGAATACATTTGCTGGATCTGGTTCTGATTGACAGTCCGCCTGTTCTTTATGATATAGACGATAATTTGGTTATTGAATCATTGTTTATACAGAACCTCCACATTCCACTTGAGAAGGCGGGTTTCAGCAGCGTAAATCAGGATGAATTTGTACGCGGTTTGCGGCACATGTTTGAAGTCAATAATCACAGTATACCTGCAGGAGCATCGCTGGCTATAGGCGGTGATGAGGGGCTCGATAAGGTGGGTGATTTGTTCAGAAGACTCTCGGTTCTCTCCACGAGAGATCGTTTCACGGTTTATGTTGAGGCGGTAGCTAAAGTTACTGGCGACAAAATGCCGGTAGAGATGGCTGAGGGTATGTTTAAGGTTTTTCGCCAAAGTTTGAAGTCCGCCCATTTCACGCCCCAGCCGTATATGGGAGACATCCGGTTTCTTCTGGCGCGTGAGCCTTTTGCCTTAATGCCGTGGACGAATGAAACAACGCTTGGTTTCTGGAAGGAAATTTGTCTTGGTAAATTTTCAGTGCAAAAAATTGCCGGCAATCACTTCACTTGCATTGTAGCCGAACCGAATGCAAGTGATCTTGCCAGGGTGATAGGAGATTTACAATGTAGATAAAGGGTGTTCATACTTTTTGAAAAGGAGAAAGATATGACAAACGATGGAAATACAAAAGTAAGAAAAAATATTGAATCCGTTGTTCAGATTCTGAATTTCAGAGCGCAGCACACTCCAGATAAAACCGCTTACGGAATGCTCGATGCAGCCTTTAATTTATCGGAAATCACCTATTCGGAATTATTTTTAAGAGTATCGGCTCTCTCCTCTAGTCTCTCTGCTCTTAAGATTGCCGAAGGCAATCGTTGTATACTGATGTTTCATCAGGGAATCGATTTCATCGTATCATTTCTTGCTTGCAACCGTATTGGCGCAATTCCTGTTCCCATAAATATGCCGGGCCGGAATAAGTCCCTTGCGAAATGGGAAAATATTTCCATG
This sequence comes from Pelosinus fermentans DSM 17108, assembly GCF_000271485.2. NCBI lineage: Bacteria > Bacillati > Bacillota > Negativicutes > Selenomonadales > Sporomusaceae > Pelosinus > Pelosinus fermentans. The sequence goes on along the minus strand of NZ_AKVN02000001.1, from coordinate 3,957,839 downwards.
AATTCTCAGGCCCGCTGCATTATTACCGACAAAACCGGTGTTTTTTCACTTAAAGACATGCTGAAAAATTCCGAAACGCTATCCGCGCTGCCTGTATATTCGGAGCAGGAAGATGTTTTTGCCGAAACTATTTCAGGTTTTAATGAGCTGGCTTTTTTGCAGTACACATCCGGTTCCACCGGAGATCCCAAAGGGGTCATGGTCACCCATTCCGCTCTGATGAATAACCTGAAGCAGATTAAAGACAAATTTAGGTTTCACGAAGACAGCGTTATGGTGAGCTGGCTTCCCTTTTACCATGATATGGGCTTGATTCTCGGTATTCTTCAGGGAATTTATTCCGGTTACAAAGTAATTTTAATGAACCCTGCTGATTTCATGCAACAGCCTATGAACTGGATGAAGGCCATTTCAGTCTACGGAGCGACTCATACCACAGCGCCCAATTTCGCCTATGAACTGGCGGCTGACAAACTGGAGAAATTGACTTATGCCGAAGCGGGAAGTATTTCACTTAAATCTCTGGAAAGAGCTATTTGCGGCGCCGAGCCGGTTAATATGAATACACTGCTCAAATTCAATAAAACGGCCCAACATTTCGGGCTCAGAGAATATACATTATCGCCGGGGTACGGACTGGCCGAAGCTTCTCTGGTTGTGTCGGCATATAAAGCAGGACAAGAGGCCGGCTGGCTGAAACTAAACAGAAAGGATCTCCAAAGCGGCTCTATCTCGGTAATTGACAAAGGGTATCTTGGGTTTTCTCAGCAAATGACAGATGAAGCAGCGATTGGAGAAACCTATCTGGTTGGCAACGGTTTTGTGGTGGACGAGCATCAATTGTCAATCAGAAATCCGGAAGACGGTACAGAACTCAGCGCGCAGGCAATAGGCGAAATCTGCTTTGCGGGACCTTCTGTAACAAAAGGCTATTGGAACCGTCCGGAGGAAACAAAGAATACATTTCCCGCCGATGAAAAAAACGGACAGGTTTATCTGAGAACAGGCGATCTTGGCTTTAAGGATACAAATGGCGAACTTTATATCACCAGCAGAATTAAGGATTTGATCATTATCCGGGGTATGAACTATTATCCGCAGGACATTGAAAGAACGGCATTCAATGCTGGCTCCGATCTCCGTATAGACGGTGCTGCCGCTTTTTCTGTCCCGCAGGAGGGAGAAGAAAAGCTGATTCTAATCCAGGAAGTTAACCGCTCGGCTGTCAGAAATCCTCAATGCGACAAATGGGCAAAAATAATTAGGGAAGATGTCCTCAAGGTACACGGCATCCCGGCGGAAATTATCATCTTTATTCCGCCGATGCATATTCCCCGCACAACAAGCGGCAAGATCCAGCGGAACAAAGCAAAGTTAATGTACTTAAACTGCGAATGGAGCAAAATTGTGGGAACTTCTTCCCTGGATAAAATCAGAAGCAGTTTTAGCGTTTCCAGTGAAAAAATCAACAGCCGAGAAGCTCTGGCGGAGTTTATTGCCGGACTTGTTGCCCGGCAGCTTGCCATTACCACGGCTGAAATTGATCAAAACATACCTTTTGCGGAACTGGGCATCAATTCAATGATGTCACTATCTATTCGCAATTCCCTTGAACAGGCTATGGGTTTCATTGTTCCAGCAGCTTCGTTGTTTAATTATAATACAGTACAGCAAATGAGTGAACATCTGTATTCTCTCTGCAACATCAGTTTCAACAAGCCGGTCCAAGCTAAAAAAGCTGCAGATCACACCGTATTCGCACAATCGGAATTCGATAATTTTTCGGAAGATGAGCTTTTTGAACTTTTGAAAAAGGAATTAGGAGAAACGGATCATGCATACTGAAACAACAGCTAAGAGCCAGATTATAAAAAAAGCACTTATGGAAATACAAAGATTAAAACAGGAGTTAAATACGCAACAGAACGTCCATTACGAGCCGGTTGCCGTCATCGGTATGGCCTGCCGTTTTCCGGGTGGCATTACGGATTTGGAAAAATTCTGGGAAATTCTGGTTGAAATGAAAGATATGATCTGCAGCATTCCGGACACGAGATGGAAAAAATACCGTGGTAAGAATATTTTAGATAATCCCTATATAAAAAAAGCGGGCTTTTTGTCGGAAGACATTGAAGCATTTGATCACCGACTTTTCAGATTATCACCGAAAGAAGCAGAAAGAATGGATCCGCAGCAGCGCATCTTTCTCAAAGTTTGCTGGGAAGCTCTGGAGAATTCCGGCTATGCCCCGGATAAACTGAAAGGTTCCAAAACGGGGGTCTATGCCGGTGTCACTTTACCGGACTACATCAATGAATTATATCTTGATAAAAAAATCAATGCTTCACTTGAACCTGGTGATGTAACCGGCAGTGGTTTCTCGTTCTTATCCGGAAGGGTTTCCTACTTCTTCGGTTTTCAGGGACCCGGTATTACGGTGGATACCGCTTGTTCTTCCTCACTTGTTTCCGTGGATCAGGCATGTAAGGGATTAATGACCGGTGATTGCGATATGGCAATTGCCGGCGGTGTAAACCTGCTGTATTCACCGGAAACCACGGAACTACTGTCGACATTGAATATATTATCCCCCGACTGCGTAATCCGTAGTTTTGATGCTAAAGCGAACGGCACTGTCCGGGGTGAGGGCTGCGGCGTTGTTGTGCTGAAAAAGCTTTCAGCCGCTGTAAGAGACGGAGATCATATCCACGCAGTAATCAGAGGAAGCGGTGTAAATCAGGACGGACTGAGTTCCGGACTGACCGCTCCTTACGGGCCTGCTCAGGAGAAACTAATCACGGATGTATGGCAACGCTGCAAGCTTGATCCCCGTGATATAGGCTATCTTGAAGCTCATGGCACAGGCACGGAGCTGGGCGATCCAATCGAAATTTCCGCACTGGGCAATGTTCTTGCCAAGGACAGAATTACTCCGCTTTATGTGGGAACTGTAAAAACCAATATTGGTCATCTCGAAGCGGCTGCAGGCATTGCCGGGCTCATTAAGGCGGTTCTTGCCGTTGAGAACGGCAAGATACCGGGTAATCTGCATTTTGAAACCCCTTCGCCTCATATAAACTGGCAGAATATTCACGTGGACGTGCCCAGGAAGACGCTTTTATGGGAAAACAGTATGGACAAACCGAGAATTGCCGGAGTCAATTCTTTCGGTCTTAGCGGCACCAATGCTCATGTAGTGGTTGAACAGTATTGCAATAAGTCGCCGCGTGAACGGGGAAATTCCCTTCTCTGCGATAAAGAAAAGGTCCTGCCTTTCAAATTCAGTTCTATCACCGAAAGAGGATTGCGCGATCAGCTCGAAGGGTTTTTAACTTATCTGGAAAAAATCCCAAAGCGAGCAGAAATCAGTTTTCCGGATTTATCCTACAGCCAGAATATTGCGAAAGCCGATTTGAAGGAGAGGATAGTCGTCTGGGCCAAATCTGCCGGAGAGCTGAAAGCAAACATCAAACAAGCTCTCGCGGGCAGAACAAACCTTGACGTCAGCCGTAAGAATACGGACAAAAAAGTCATCTTTCTGTTCACGGGACAGGGTTCACAGTATCCGGCGATGTTTGGGGATTTTTACCGCGAAAACCGTATTTTCAGATCCTGCCTGGATCAATGCAATACATACTATAAAGAAAATACAGGAAAGGATCTTATTGAGATTATTTTTTCCTCCGGCAGCTTCCTGCACGAAACGCGTTACACGCAGCCGGCGCTTTTTGCCGTTGAATATTCTCTGGCGCAGATGTGGCTGGAATACGGGGTCGAACCTGCCTTTATGATGGGACACAGTGTCGGAGAATATACAGCAGCGTGTCTGGCCGGTGTGTTTGATCTTGCGGATGCAGTAAAACTGATTACTGCCAGGGGCGAGCTTATGTACTCGCTGCCTCAGAACGGCAAGATGGCGGCAGTTCTTACCGGGAAGAAAATTGTCCAAAATATACTGAAAGATAAAAAATCCGTTTCCATTGCCGCTGCCAACACTCCCGAACAAACCGTCATTTCAGGTGATGAAAAGGAAGTGAAAGATGTCTGCGCTGCACTGGAAAATGACGGAATAAAAACAGTGCCTCTGCAGGTATCTCACGCTTTTCATTCGCCGCTGATGGAACCGATAGTCGCCCGCTTTGAAGCCGTTGCCCGGCAAGTGAAATATTTCGTCCCGTCGAAAGTGCTGATTTCCAATGTGACAGGCAGCCAGATCGGTGCCGGGATAGCTTCATGGGAATACTGGAGCCGGCACATTCCGGCGGAAGTCAGATTCTATGAAAGCGTCAAGTCAATAGAAAACCCCGAAGAATATGTGTTTCTGGAAATAGGCCCGTTCCCTGTCCTGACTTCCATGGTGGAATGCATTTGCGGTGATAAGGCGGATTGTATCGCTTCCAACTATCCGGATGTAAAAACGGCGGATCAGATTGAAAAAAGCGTTTTTCATCTTTACAATCGCGGCGTCAACATCGAATGGAAGAAATACTATGCGGAAGCGGGTTGCAAAAAAGTCGCCATACCGAACTATCGGTTTAGCGAAAAACATTTCGGGCTTGCAGGATTAAGCGGAGAACATTGGTTCCTCACGGAACACGACCAGGTGGATTCACCGGGCGGTTTAGATCTATCCTCTTTGACTGAGGAAGAGAAAAAACACGCTCCAGCCATATTCAGGCTTATCCGTAACGGTTCCTGGAAAGATACAAAAGAAGAAAAAACCGCCTTTCCCGGCGATCCTCTGTCCGGGCAAGCATTTTCAAACCCGGATGAAGTGAAGAAATATATCCGTGCAGCGCTGATTCGTGAACTGAAAACGGCAGAAGACGAGCTGCTGGACGATCAAAACCTGCTGTTATACGGCCTGAACTCTATTGTCACCACCAGGCTGGTGGCGTCATGGAAAAGCGATCTGGCGGTTCCCCTGAATCCGGGAATCTTTCTAAGTAACTGCACTATCAACAAATGGACAGAAATAATTTGTGGAAAAATGAGAAATCAGGAAACGGGTTTTGAGGAGAAAATACCATTCCATTCCTATCCTGACAAAAGCTATGAACCATTTCCGCTGAACGAAGTTCAGTATGCCTATTGGGCGGGAAGAAATGCCGAGCTGGAATGGGGTGGGGTTGGCTGCTATGCGAGTTTTGAAATCGACACGAACGAACTTGATCCTGCCAGGTTTGAGCAGGCTTTGCATGCTCTGCTGCAGCGGCACGAAATGCTGAGAAACATTATCTCTGTGGATGGAACACAACAAATCATGCCGGAGATCAAGCCGCCACTGACCGTTTATCACCGGGAAGCGGTTCCGGACCTGCAAACGCATCTCGAAGTAGTGAGAGGAGAGATTTCCACACAAGTGATTCCGCTTGGTACACCGATGTTTGATATTCGTCTGACCGAAATGAACGAGGGCCAATGGCGTATTCATTTCGGTATCGATTTCATGATTGCCGATGCCCTGAGTCTCTTTATTTTCTGGAAAGACTTGGCCTGCCTTTACTCAGGCGGACGGTTGCCTGTTCTGGAAGTTTCATACAAAGATTATCTGAGCTATACTTTCGAACGCAAGAAAAGCAGGCAGTACGAATTAGATAAGAAGTACTGGCTGGACAGGGCAGAAGGATTTCCGGCAGCTCCGGAATTTCCCGTAAATTTGTCTGGGGGACAAGCGGTCAAAAGGAAATTTGTCAGACGGAAAAAACTGCTTGACCGCGACACCTGGCTCAGTTTCGTTCAGGCGGCAGCCGGGCAAAACCTGACACCATCAGCCGCACTGCTCAGCCTTTATGTGGAAATTCTTTCGGCATGGGGGGCCGGCAGCCATTTTGCCCTTATGCTGACCGTCTTTGACAGGGAAGATGTCCATCCTCAGATCAATCAGATCATCGGCGACTTTACGCAGTTAATGCTTGTCGAAATCCGCCGGGACAATATCGCCGCAGCCCTGAACGCGGCCGCGATTCAGTCACAAATGCAGGCGGATATTGAACACAGCAATTATTCCGCGATTGATTTCGTGAAAGAACTGAACAAAAGGGATGACGCTCAGGAGCGAATGTATCCCGTGGTTTTTACAAGTGCTCTTGGTATGGAAAATCTGAATGACAACGCGGGATTGGGCGGGTTTTTGGATAATATGGGATGGTCGGTATCATCTACCCCTCAGGTCTGGCTGGATCATCAGGTTTACAATGAAAAAGGCGGCGTGACCCTTTCTTGGGATGCTTTAGATGATGTTTTTCAGCCGGATGTGGTCAATTCCATGTTCGAGAAGTATGTTGAGCTTGTCATGAGAGCGGCCAGGGGGAAAAATTTCTGGTCGGAAACTTTGGTGGATCTGCGCACTGAACGTCAGAGACAAACCCATGAGAACGCGAATAGCACGGTAAGGGAATTTAAAGATACTCTTCTGCATGAAATTATCCGGCACAGAGCCTTTACCGATGCCGATCAAACAGCCGTTGTGTTCGATAATCAGCAATACAGTTACCAACAGCTTATTGCCCGGGCCAATCAGGTTTCCCAATTGCTGCAGGAACAGGGCGTTAAAAAAGGCGACAGGGTCGCGCTGCAAATGGGTAAATCCTTTAAACAAATAGCCGTTGTTCTCGGTATCGTTCAAGCCGGTGCCGCCTATGTGCCCCTTTCCTGCGATCAGCCGGCCAGCCGGACGCTAGACATTCTTAGGAAAGCCGAAATAACTGTATTGTTTGTCGATCACGCTCTGAGCTTAGGGGAAGAGGCAGTAAAGCAGCTTATTTCCTCGGAGCTGGAGGGGAAAGATGGCGTATGGCATGAGGTTGAAATCAGTCCCTCGGATCTGGCGTATATCATTTACACATCGGGCTCAACTGGCACACCGAAGGGAGTCTGCATTTCCCACCACGCGGCAATGAATACCATTATTGATGTGAACAGCCGCCTCGGCGTGACAGCAGCGGACCGTATTCTCGGGGTGTCTGCGCTAAGCTTTGATCTCTCGGTCCACGATATTTTCGGAGTATTGACTGCAGGCGGAGCACTGATTCTGCCTACGGAAGCGGAGCGGATGGATCCCAAATGCTGGCGAAGACTTGCGCTTGAACATCATATAACCCTGTGGAATTCGGTCCCGGCATTAATGGATATCTATGCAGATTTCCTCGGTGGAGGAAATTCCGGAAAAGATACCTGCATAAGACAGATCATTCTGTCGGGCGATTGGATACCTTTGGGCTTGTTTGACAAAATCAAACAGGCATTACCCAACGCTCAACTGACTGCCATGGGTGGAGCGACGGAGGCGTCCATCTGGTCAAACTATTATCATGTTACCGGCATTGATCCGGAATGGAGATCCGTGCCTTACGGCTATCCGCTTGCCAATCAGTCTTTTCATATCCTTGACGAATTCGGCAGACCATGCCCTGACTGGGTAAAGGGGAAACTGCATATCGCGGGGCAAGGACTGGCCGACGGCTATCTGAACGAACCGGGACTTACCAATAAAGTCTTTTTCCAGCATGCAGCTTTAAAGCAAAGACTGTATGATACAGGGGATTACGGGCGCTATATGCAAAACGGCGTGATTGAGTTTCTCGGCAGACAAGACAATCAGTTTAAAATCAACGGTTACCGGATAGAAGCCGGAGAAATTCAGTCGGCTTTCGGAAAATGCGGCATTACCGGAGATCCTGTTATTTTGCCTGTTGGCGACCGGATGGAGAGCAAAAAACTGATCGCCTATGTTAAAGGAGATCCGGCGTCATTTTCTGAGTCGGATCTGAAAAACAGTCTTAAAGCCTATCTGCCCAGTTATTTTATCCCGGAAAGAATCATTGCTGTTAAAGACTTTCCGATGACTTTTAACGGTAAGGTTGACCGGCAAAAGCTTCTTGAAAACTTAGGCGATCTGACCAAACTAGCTTCTTCGTCCGCTAATTACGGCATAGCAGAATATCATCAGGTTCTGCAGACGGTTCGTGAAATACTAAATCTGCCGGAATTAAAACCCGCAGATAATTTCGGCGATATGGGCGTTTCATCCGTCGACATTATCAGGCTTGCCAATCACCTGGAAACTGCTTATGCCGACAGACCTTCTGTCGGCGAAATGGTGAGATACCGGTCAGTATCCGAGCTGATTGATTTTTACAGGCAGAAAAATATCGGTTTGGCAGATAAAAACGCAAAACAGCTCGTACCGGATGCCAGGTTTTGCATGTTTTCACAGGAGCAGATTAAATACCTCAGCAAGATCGAACCTATTAAGAATCCCGACGAACGGGAATATTTCCGGAAAGCGATAAGCGCTCAGCGAAGTGAGCTGCTGGCAAACGAAAGAATTCCGCTGGAATTTGATGAGCTGAGCCTCAAAAAGGATCATTGCTTTTGGCACAAAAGCGATCAGGAGTTTCTGCCGGCTCAGATCGATCAGATTTCCTTTAAACAGTTTCTTGCGCTTTGCCTGCAAAAAACTACACATAAAGACAAAAGATTCAATTACGGATCAGCCGGAGGAATATATCCCGTCCAGATTTATCTGTCGGTATTCAAAAACGGCATTGAAGGCATAGCAGAAGGCAGCTATTATCTTGATGTCAGAGAACACTCACTGGTTCAACTGCACCGGCATGAAATGCTGTCACCCGGTAGTCCGGAATCAGGCTACGACGGGCTAAAAAATGCCGCTTTTCTCATGCATTTTGTCTGCGACCTCGATGTTGTTTATCCGATTCATGAAAGAAATTCACTGAAGCTGTGTTTCATCGAAACCGGCTTAATCTGCCAACTGCTTGAAACTCATGCCGGACTTTTCGACATAGGTTGCGGGCAGGTCGGCGCCTATGAGTTTGAAAAAAACCATGTTTTGTTCGATTTAGCTGCACAGCATTATTATCTGTATTCCATGGCAGCCGGCAAAATTGATTTCAGGCGGGAAAAAGCCAAAATGATAGCAGATCTTTCGGCCTCAGCGACGGACAGTTTTCGGGAAATGGAGGTGCTCACAGAGAAGTGCCGTGCGCAGGAGATTTATTTGCGGCTGGAAGGCGACCGGCTGAAATTCAAAGCTCCCGCGGGTACCATGACGCAGGAGATACAGGCGGAACTGAAGGCAAATAAAGAAGGTTTGATCCGGTATCTCCAGGAAACTCCGGGACAAACCGGCAGCGACTTTTCTTTGCAGGTCAACCGGGCGTTCCGGCTGACGCCCATTCAGCTGGCATATGTTTTAGGACGTTCGCCGGACTATCAACTGGGCAATACCAGCGCCCATTATTATGCAGAGTTCGAATGCAGCAGCATCAATCCGGTACAGCTTGAGAATGCCGTAAATGAAGTGATCAGAAAACACGAAATGCTGAGAACCGTCATTTATGACAACGGTACGCAGCAGGTATTGCAGGGGAACCCTCGTTTTAAAATTCCGGTGCATCACATTGATGACAAACGAAAACTTGAAGAAATCCGGAGCGAATGGTCACATCACCGCTATGAACTTGGCAAGTGGCCGATGTTTCATGTTCAGATCAGTCAACTGAACGACAATATTTCGAGACTTCACTTCAGTTTCGATTGCCTGATCGTGGACGGCTGGAGCGCCGAGATGATGTTCCGGGAAATATTCAGGGTCTATTACGGAAAAGCCGTTACGCAGCCTAATTTTACTTTCCGAGAATATATTAACCAGGAAGAGAACTGGTTGAAATCTAAAAATTACCATAAGGAAGCAGGACTTTACTGGGAAGAAAGACTAAAAAACATACCGCCCGCTCCGGAACTTCCCCTAAAGAAAAATTTTGATGAAATAGTCCAACCTCATTTCCGCAGACTGCAGTTTGTTTTATCCTCAGAAGATTCGCATACCCTTGGTGAAAGGATAAAAAAATACCGTTTTACGCCTTCCGCGGTTATCTGCACGGCTTACATGAAAGTACTTTCCTGCTGGAGCAGCCGGAAAGACATCACCTTGAATCTCACGTTATTCAATCGTCTGCCGCTGGATAAAGACGTGCCGCGAATTCTCGGTGATTTCACGAATATCACCCTGATAGCTTTTTTTTACAACAGCGGGAGTTCATTTGTCCAAGACACGGGGGACATACAGAATCAGTTATGGAAAGCAGTCGAGTACCGCACGCACAACGGACTCGATCTTTTACGCAGGCTTGCCAAAGATTCGCCGGGTAAGGCAGTGATGCCGGTTGTTTTTACGAGTCTGCTGTTTGGAGAATCCTCTGAAACCGCTGAACAGATCTTTCCGCCGGATATGAAGGAAGTATACGCAATAAGCCAGACGCCACAGGTCGCAATTGATCATCAGGCCTATGAACGGAACGGTTCGCTGTCGCTAATCTGGGATTTTGTAGAAGAGGCTTTTGAGGATTCGGTGATAGAAGGCATGTTCGCCGCATATAGAAGTCTGATTGAGCGTCTGATAGCCGAGGAAGACTGGAACAAAGTATTTACTGTGAGGAGTTCAGATGTATGAAAATTACAAACAACTGGTTTCCCTTTGCTCGTAACCGGGATATCAAAAAAACAAACAGGGTTTTCTGCTTTCACTATGCCGGCGGCAGTTCCTCCATATTCAAACATTGGGCGGTATCCCGCCTGCCGGTTGAATTTATCCCCGTAGAGCTTCCGGGCAGAGGGGCACGAATATCCGAATCATGTCTGGAGAATTTTGACTGCTTAATTGAACAAATGATTTCCAGTTTGATAACTGTAATCGACAACCGTCCCTTTTATTTTTTCGGACACAGCATGGGAGCAATGATCGCCTTTGAAGCAGCCTATCAGCTTCAGGGAAAATACGGGGTTCAGCCTGAAAAGCTTATTGTCGCCGGACGTCATGCGCCCCATCGCCCCGATCTGTCGTTGTTCAAAAGTCATATGAGCGATGAGACTCTTATATGGGAATTGAAGAGACTGAACGGAACTCCCCGGGAAATTCTGGAGAACAGGGAAATTATTCAGTTTTTACTGCCAATGATCAGAAGCGATTACAAGCTTCACGAAAGTTACAATTACCAGGGCCAAAAACTCAGCATTCCGATCATTGCTCATGCGGGAAAGCACGATCACGAAGCCAACGCAGCCGTCATGCAGCATTGGCAGCAAGTAACGGATGGGGCATTTGCAATCAAAGAATTCGACGGCAATCATTTCTTTGTGCAGAATTTGGGCGAAGAGTACCTCTCAGAACTGATCAGGGCAGTTTCGCAGGCTGATTATAACGTGAGGGAAGCCTGAGCGAACGATAACATTCTATGGCATGGCAGATGTTTTTACGTCATTCCACTTACCTTGTAATGGTGTTAATTATTTTAGATTTGATTCATGCTCGACTGTCTCCAGGAGTTGTTATGAAAGGGAGGTGTTAAAAGAGTTTGTTGGTTTTTATCATTACTACAACAATACCCGTTTTAATCGACATTAAGTACCATATTCATGACAGCGAGAGATTACTTGCATAAATAAAGGTGGGAGAGCGAAATGTTTGCTTTGTTTGAGGATATTAAAGCCATTTATCGGAATGATCCGGCTTGCAAAAATGTGGAGTTTTTACTGTATCCATCCTTTCATGCGATGATCACTCATCGATATTTGATATGGCCGCTTTACCGTATGGGAATACCGTTTCTACCCCGCTTCTTTTCTCAAATACTACGTTTTTTGACCGGGATTGAAATTCATCCGGGGGCTAAAATTAAGCCGGGTTTTTTCTGTGATCATGGTAGTGGCGTGGTGATCGGTGAAACAGTGGAGATTGGCAGGAATTGTACTCTTTTCCACGGCGTTACGCTGGGGGGGACAGGAAAAGAGAAGGGAAAAAGGCATCCGACCATCGGGGATGGTGTTTATATCGGTCACGGAGCCAGCATCATGGGACCGGTAACCGTAGGCAGCAGAAGTAAAATCGGTGCCAAGACGGTCATTGTAAACCGGGATGTGCCGTGTGACTGCACGGTGGTTGGTTCACCGCCGCGCATTATAAAAGTATGCGAGAGAAGGACCGATCTTCCCCTTCCCATGACGCATTATCGCAGAATCAACATTCAGCAAGAACAGAGTGAGAGGGATTTGATTGGTGTAGAGGAAAGAATATAAGGGAGAAAACGGTTGATGCCAATATTGTGTAAGACTATCTAAACATATGAAAAAACTATAAGAAACACGGTTTGCGCCATGGTGCCCCTTATGTCGAATGTGTTCTGGGGACCGATGGCGGTAGCAATAGCTGGCGGGCTGTTCGGTGCCACCGTATTGACGCTGCTGGTGCTGCCGGCAATGTACGCTGCCTGGTACAAGGCGCAACAGCCCGATCTAACGCTGTCCAGGGCGGGGCAGGAAAGACGGGGAACATCTTACAGTAGGCGTCTGGGCGCAGACAGAGTGTAATGCTGGACGCGTCGGATCGTCAACCGTCATTGGCAACAATATAAAAAAACTATGGTGAAGAGTTAGGAGGTTTTTTATTTGAGTCAGACAATCGTAGATGAAAAAGAAAAGCAAAGGCACTTTATTTTAAATGAGAATCTATGGAAGGTTATGGCTGAACTATCATGGCCCGCTATCATTGCCATGGTTCTCTATGGCTTAAACACCGTCATTTCTGCTGTTTTTGTCGGCCGTTTCGTAGGCGAGACCGCTTTAGCGGGAGTTTCCTTGGCCTATCCTTTAACACAAATCAGCATAGGCCTGGGTTCGCTGATCGGCGTTGGCGCCGGTGCCGTATTAAGTATTGCTATTGGCCGTCAGGACAAAAATATCCAGGAACGGCTGCTGGGCAATGTCAACGTTCTTTCGCTGATTGTAACTGTTGTGTATATGGTATTAGGGCTGGCTTTTTCCATGCAATTAGTAAAGATGATGGGCGGAGCAGGCGAAGTGTTACTGCTGGGCGATATCTATTTTAGAATTACAGTCATGGGTGCATTTTTCTGGATCTATGGCCTGGCGGCCAATATGATTGTCAGAGCCGAGGGAAAAATGAAGTCGGCAGCAGTTATGATGGGCATCGGTCTGATTGCGGATGTTTTGGCAAACTATCTGTTTGTTGTGGTCCTTGATTTAGGCGTAGAGGGTTCTGCGTGGGCCACGAACATTGGCATGTTGATTTACACATTGCTTGGCTGGATTTATTTTAGTCAGGGTTTTGCTTCATTTAAAACAAAGACTTTTTCCCTGTGTCGGGATGCATCCTTGATAAAATCCATTCTTAGTCTGGGAGCGTCTACACTTATTATGATTGTGATGACTCTGGTGCAAGGGGTGGTTGTGTTTAATGTACTTGCCAAATATGGTACGGTGTCTGATATTGCCTTTTATGGAGTGGTCTACCGGGTATTCACTTTTTTGCTTATGCCAATCATTGGTTTAATGCGGGCGATGCAGCCGGTCGTCGGCATAAACTATGGTGCTGGGCAATATGAGCGTGTCATCAGTTCCTATAAGATATTTACTGTTGCTTCCGTGTTATTGACGGTGCCTTTCTGGATTATTTCCATGGTTGCTCCTGAATTTGTTTTGGGTCTGATGCTGCCTGACCAATTATTTACCGGAACTCAGCTGATGTATTTCTGGATTTATATGGCGGTTATCCCATTATTGTCAGCAGTTTTTATGGCCATGACATTCTTCCCTTCTATTGATAAAGGCAAACCGGCCGCCATGATCGGTATTACCAGACAACTGATTTTCTACATACCGGTCATGTTGATTTTACCGCAAAAGATCGGCGTTTCCGGCATTTATTGGGGATCACTGGCGATAGATGCAGTTATTGTGTTATGGACCTCGATCATGGTGAAAAGAGAATTTACGAGACTTAGAACAAAAGATCAACCAACCACTTTAAGTGCTTAGTGACAGCAAAGTAAGGATTTAATCACCGACCGAAACTTCATAAATAATAACCACCCATTCTTCCTTTTTATTGATAAAGGCAAACCGGCTGCTGTGACTGGCATTGCCATAAATAAAGTGACCGTACTGAAACTTTACGTTTCAATACGGCCACTTTATTTATGGGAAGAGGGACACAATCGGCCTGGATATTCTCAAATGCTCCAGCCTTCCGCTGTTTTTCGTATAGATAAGAATCTCTTATACACGCCATCCTGTTTTATGAGGTTTTCATGGGTTCCTCGCTGCGCAATGCAGCCATCATCGACTACCAGTATCTGATCAGCGTTCTGGATAGTGGCCAGCCGGTGGGCAATGATGATCATCGTTTTCCCATGTACCAAAGCACTGATCGCTTTTTGAATGGTATGCTCGTTTTCCGGATCAACGCTGGCGGTGGCCTCATCCAGGATAACAACTGGCGCATTTTTCAGCATGGCCCTGGCGATAGAGATGCGCTGCTTTTCCCCTCCGGAAAGCGTGGAACCACCATCGCCGATTACTGTTTCATAACCATTAGGCAGATTCATAATGAAGTCGTGGCAGCAGGCTTTCTTTGTTGTCTCGACAACTTCTTCAAAGGTAGCCTCGGGTTTTCCGAACCGGATATTATTCAACACTGTATCATGAAACAAATATACTTTTTGAAATACCATACTGATATTTTTAAGCAGGCTGTCACACGTCATCGCTTTTACATCGACACCGCCTACGGATACACTTCCTTTATCAGCATCATAGAAGCGGGCAATCAAACTGCATATTGTTGATTTGCCGCTTCCCGAGGGGCCAATAATTGCTGTAGTCGTATTCTCCGGGATGGTGAATGAGACATTCTTTAATACAGTCCGTTTTTCATAGGCAAAGGTGACATCCTGAAACTGAATATCATATGCGGATAATTCCACATCCTTACTGTCTTTATCAATAAATTCCGCATTTTCTATGCCGGCTAATTTGTCTAATGTGGCATCAATGATTTTCAATACATGAGCTGCGTTATTTAGCTGCTCTACATGCCCAAAAATGATGAAGGAGAAGATTGCCATCATCAGCATGGTCGGGATATCCATAGCTCCATTGGCCGCCAGTAGTGCCGAGGCAAGAACGATTCCGACTGATGCTGCTTTAAGCGCAAATAAATGGAGGCAGTTGTATGGAACATAATTCTTTTCAGTTTTGACATTAATATCCTTACTCATCCGATAAGCCTTGCTAACGCCTTCTTTGGCAACGCCATCCTGCTTAAACGACTTAACCACAGGCATTCCTCTGACATACTCAATTGTAGCGGCAACCATACTATCCTTTGCCCTTTGATGCAGCGGTGCATTCTCGTTGCTCTTGTTACCCAGCAATTTTAAGAACACGGCAGACAGCAGTATACCTGCCACCGCGATCAGCGCAACCCACACATTATAAAAAGCCAGACAAAGCACCATTGTTAATGCGCTGATATAGCCATTTATGACAACATCGATCATCTTCATTCCGAACATCTCAATAAATGACAAATCTGTTGTTACGGCCGCGGCGATCTCTCCGGCACTTTTTTTACTGAAGAAACCTAGTGAAACCCGTTTTAAGATGGTGCCAATCACGATTCTTTGTTCCGCTGTTACTTCATAGCCGATACTCTCCTGCGCGGAAGCACGCAGATAAGCAAATAAAAATCTGCCTGCTATCGTAAAGATCATAAAGCCTAACATATAGAATACCCAGTCCATTGTCAGCGTGGTGCGGCCGTTCATGTCTTCGATGATGAGATTCAGTCCGTATGCGGCGCCCATAATCGGCATCGCTGTAAACATCGCATTAAGGAAGGAATATAGAAAACCGAGGTACAGGCGTTTTTTGCGCTGACCGGACCACTTAATGATTCGTGCTATTGATCTAAGCATATCTCTTCACCTCTTCTTTTTCATTGTTAGCTGCCCAGTTTTTTGCACCGATATGAGCCTCCCACATATCTTTATAAAGTTTGCAGCCCTCAAGGAGCGCTTCATGCGAACCTGTCTGGGCAATACACCCTTTTTCCAGAACGACAATTTGGTCTGCTTTTTTTATGGTTGAGAGCCTGTGGGCAATCACCAGCAAGGTCTTTCCTTTGGTAAGGGCGGCAATGGATTGTTGTAGTTTATCTTCATTTTCCGGATCGGTAAACGCTGTTGCCTCATCCAGGATAACAACCGGCGCATTTTTTAAGATGGCTCTGGCAATGGCAATGCGTTGCTTTTCTCCTCCTGATAATTTTCCTCCGGCCTCGCCGGCAGTGGTATCATACCCGTTATCCAGATTACCGATAAATCCATCGCAACAAGCTGCTTTCGCTGCTGCGATTACTTCTTGATCGGAGGCCTGGGGATTACCAAGGCGGATATTTTCCCGCAGCGAGCAGTTAAACAGGAAATTATCCTGAGTGACAAAGCTCACCGTGTCGGCAAGTTGTGTCAGGGGCAGCTTTTTGATAGTAACACCGCCTATGCTGATTGTTCCGCTCCCGACATCCCAAAAACGTGCAATCAGCCTCGCAACGGTTGACTTTCCCCCTCCGGAAGGGCCGACCAGTGCCGTAAAAGTCCCCTGCGGGAGCTTTAGATTAATGTCATGGAGCACGTTGTTTTCTATATTACCCGCATGGGAAGCTTTATCCGCGTCATAGGAAAAGGACACATTATGAAGCTCAATATCATATTGATTAAGCTCTACCGGCTCATGCGCGTTTTCAAGCTCCTTCAGGTTTAAAAATTCATCGGCATCTTTCACTGCGTATTCTATCGCTTTGGCATCATTTACAAATACCGTGAAGCTGGTTAACGGTGCTACAATGCCCAAAGATAATATCAGACACATCGTAAGCTCCGCCGGACTTAGGGACCCATTCAGATACAGATACATACCAAGCGGCACCGTGCCCACCAAGGTTGACGGCAGCACTGATCCGCCAAAGTTCATGAGCTTCCAGGTGCTTTTAAACCAATTGAGTGTATACTCTTTAAAAGACTCTACGGCTTTTTCGAACTTTTCATAAGATGAGGTAGACTGGTTAAAGGCCTTGATGACTTCAATTCCCTCTACATATTCGACAATCACGCTGTTCACATAGTTGTTGGATTCTATATAATCAGCATACTGTTTGTTAAACGTTTTCATCATAATTGCATAGGCCGCAATTGCGACCGGCACCGTAACGATTGCTGCAAGTGCCATGCGCCAATCAATCATCATGAGATAAACAAATACGCAGATGGGCAAAAGCAGGTTGGAAATCCCTTCTGGAATCAGATGGGCCAGCGGCACCTCGATGGTTTCCACCCGGTCTACAATCACATTTTTCAGCTTTCCCACTGTCTGGTTCAGCACGGTGCCCAGCGGAGCTTTCATTAATCTGTCGGCAATCTTCAGCCGCATATTCTCTAAGATGCTGTATGCGGAAAAATGCGCTAACATTGTGGATATGGCATAAAAAACGAACTTTACGATATAACCGCCCAGACATATTGCCGCCCAGAATAAGATGCCGTTTACCGTCTGTTTTCCGTCAAAAAACAAAACAATGATTTGATATACGCCAATATACGGCACAATACCGCCTGCGACACTGATAATGGCGCATATTACCGAAAAGATCATCTTCAGCCTGCACTCCGTGGCAAAGGACAAAACGGTTCCCAGCCAGTTTTTTTCTTTCATTTTAGCTCACCTCTTCGAGATTTTTTGGTTTTAAAGACCGTTTCCTCTATAGAAAATATTTTTTTAAGACGTTTGTCTTATAAAAATATAATACGGGTTGGTTAGATATCACTAACCAACCCGTATTATATTTGTTTTTATTGCCGCCATCTACTCCGCAATAACTCTTTTTGCTCCATTTAGACAGAAGATTTTCGATGTTCCAGTGGAGACATGCCCATCACTGTCTTGAAAGCTGCCGCGAATTTGCTGGAATTATCATAACCCACCTTTCCGGCGATAACTGCCACGTTTTCATTGCTTTGGCGCAGCATTAATGCTGCCGCATGCATACGATAAGAACGCATATAGGCATTGATGGATGTACCATAGACACCTTTGAAACAAAGCTTCAACGAGGTGAGTGGTATATCAAACTTAGCAGATAATTCGTTCAGAGTGAAGTGCCTGTCGATATTTCCACTGATGTATTTCATAATTGCTTTTACTGTTTTAACCTGCTTTTGGGGAAAATATGGTCGTTCTTTGCTATTTATGGGGACATCAAGCACGCTTAAAAACAACAGTAACTCCAACACCTTAATCTTAAAATAATTTTTCCTAATCTTGTCAGGTACAGTATAGAGCTCAGAAAAAATATGCTGAATAGAGTCCTCGGCGCGCATGATAAATGGTCTTTTGCCGGCACAGAATTTTTCCCGTAAGGCTTGCAAATCAACAGAAAACCCGTCAAAGAGAGTAGGTAGCGTTTTTAATGCTTCATCGATATATATTGCAACCGTAATACCATGATAATGGCTGAGCGGAAATCCGAAGCCAAGGGCATGGTTATCTTTCGCATTGATCTGCAGGTCTCCTTCTTCCAAGTACATATATGAGCCATCCTGGAATTCCCATTCAATGCGCCCTTCCCGGCAATGGTCGATTCCCAGCATGTCTACTTTTGGCCGAAACTCTGAAAAGCAGCTCGGAACGTGAAAATCATTGTACAGCAGATCGATGCCGGGGAACACCTTGTAGCAGGTCATGGTGCCTTCTCCGTTGATATCTTTCATGTTATATATGGTACAATCCTCATTTTTTTTAAACATCGTGATATTATTGCCGTAAAATACTCTGTCTTCCAATGTAATTGCCATGTTATCTCATCTCCCTGCTTTGTCGCGTTATAAAAATTTCGGAATTTTCAGATGTCAAGTAAGAACGACTCAGGTTTCTGCCTGTAGATTAGGAGTTGGCATAAGCTAAGTCTTTGTTTGCCCTCCTGCTTGTTAAGCATAACAATAATAATTATTATTTTCAATAGTCAGAGGTGTTTTTCGCGCTCTATGTTGTTGACGGGAATTTTTTGTCTGACTATAATAGTAGATTTTTACAATGCTTAGGTTAGCGGTAAGATAATTGATCTGCTAAAATTAGGAAATAATAATGCCAATGATAATTGACAATAATTATCATTGGCATTATTGTTTACAAAGGAGTAGCTTAGAAGAAATTTTTTCGAAGCTTTCTGAAATGTTAACAGTTGATGATTTTGAATCCAGAATGTGAAACGGATGGTGCTATTCTTGTTCAGCAACTTGGGAGCGGCACTGGCACCCATTTTCAACTTGAATGTATTTAAACAAACCATTTTAGATAATTCTTAATGGAAGGAAGATTCATCATTCTTTCCGTCAATACTAGTTTCGCCATATACTATGTGGCAGGCACAAAGACAGGCAGCGGGGTAATATACCCGTTGCCTGTCTTACATTGCAATAATGTAAATTGCGCATATTCCTATGTTGAACACAATGCTGGAAAGGGTGAGGCTTTTTTTAAACCTTATCTATTTTTCTCAGTGTTCTCTGCGCCTCTGCGGTTCGGTTTATTTTCTATGCTTTAAAGGACGCGTAGCGTTTTTCTTATTAGTTAAGCACGTGAGACTGTAGATAAGACAAAAAGGTTTCTGTAGCGATGGATAAGGTTCTTTTCTTATCATAAATAATACCGACGGTTCTCGCAGGCATGGGCGGTGATACTGGGATTTCAATGAGGGTTCCTTCTGCGAGATCTTTCTCAACAAAGTTTCGGATGGCAACGGTAATACCCAGCCCGATTTTGGCAAATTCAATGAGGAAATCCATCGTATTGATTTCGACTTCTGGTTTGATAAAGATATTATTTTCCAATAAAAATTGATCTATATATTGTCTTGTTATATTATCTGACTCTAGGAGCATAAAGATACCTTTGGAAAAGATCTCATTAGGTTCTACGATCTGCAATGAGTCTAAATACTCCTTCTCTGCAACAAAAATGTCCTGGATATCTGCTAATTTAACAAAGGTATAAGGACTGATGTTAAAGGGGCGGCTGACAATGCCGAAATCAATCATTCCTTGATCAATATTTTTTAGGGTATCAAAGGTTGTGTTATTAATGATCTTTATTTTTATTTCAGGATATTGTTTCATAAACGGCTTCAGATGTGATAAAAGAAAGTATTTGCATAATACGGTGCTGACACCAATGGTAATCATGCCTTGCTTTTTGTTCTTAAGTTCGATTAATACGTTTTCTCCATCAGCAATGATATGAAGTGCTTTTTGAATATATTCATAGAAGATTTTCCCTTCGGCAGTAAGAGTAACTCCTTTGGAGCCTCGGGAAAATAATTTGACATCTAAGAGGGTTTCTAGTTTTTTGATGGATTTACTTACGGCTGGCTGGCTTATATATAAGGATTCTGCCGCGTGAGAAATATTTTTGTAGAAGGCTACCGTATGAAAAATTTTATAAAGCTCTAAATCTTCATGCATGACATAACTCCTTGTTATAGTAAGTATAATTAATATGTATTATTATTATATCATATTAAATTTTATAATATAATGATAGAGCGTGTTTCAAAAAATAAGAGCCAACATAGTAAAGAGGCTCTAATAGAAA
The DNA here is from genome assembly GCF_000271485.2 of Pelosinus fermentans DSM 17108. Taxonomy (NCBI): domain Bacteria; kingdom Bacillati; phylum Bacillota; class Negativicutes; order Selenomonadales; family Sporomusaceae; genus Pelosinus; species Pelosinus fermentans. Next base: position 3,937,316 of record NZ_AKVN02000001.1, on the reverse strand, counting down.
GTATGGAAAGAGAGATGATAAACGTGATCACAGGGAAAGCATGGAAGTTTGGGAATGATGTGGATACGGATCAAATCATTCCATCTCAGTATTTGCTGCTGCCTAATGTTGAGGAAATGAAACAGTATACGTTTGAGCCTTTAGATGAAAACTTTGCTTCTACCGTGTGTCCAGGTGACATTATTGTAGGGGGCGAAAACTTTGGTTCCGGTTCGTCCCGAGAGCAAGCTCCTTTAGTCTTAAAAGCTCTGGGCATCAGCGCAGTAGTAGCGAAATCCTTTGCCAGAATCTTCTTTAGAAATGCAATCAATATTGGGTTGCCGGTTGTGATTTGCAAAGAAGTGTATGATGCTGTTGAACAAAACGACACATTGGAAATTGATGTTCTAAAAGGTACGATTAAGAATGTTACAGAGGATCGAAATTTTACATCTACAAAACTTCCTGCACATGTAATGAATATTTTAGAAGCAGGCGGTTTAATTGGTTTCTTAAATAAAAAGTAAAGGGGGTACAATAATGGGAATGACAATGGGAGAGAAAATCTTGGCCAGAGCCAGCGGTAAGGATCTTGTGAAACCAGGAGAGATCATTACAGCAAAAGTTGATTTATGCATGAGCAACGATGGTACAACCCATTTGAATATTGATATATTTGAAAATCAGCTGAAAGCAGAAAAGGTGTTTGATCCTGAAAAAGTGATTTTTATTGTAGATCATAACGTACCTTCAGAGAGTGCAAAAACTGCTCAGGTACACAAAAAAATGCGAATATTTGCGCAAAAACATGATATTCCCTTTTATGAAGGCACAGGAGTGTGTCATCAAATTATGATAGAAGATTTCGTTGTACCAGGACAGCTGGTTATTGCTGCTGATTCTCATACCTGTTCTTATGGTGGTCTGGGTGCCTTTGGCACAGGGGTAGGCTGTACGGATTTTACTTCCGTCATGCATACAGGGGAAATTTGGCTGATGGTTCCGGAAACGTTAAAGTTTGAAATTGAGGGCAGTTTCAAAGCAGGAGTATATGCCAGGGATCTGATTTTGAAGATCATTGGTGATATTGGGGCTAATGGAGCAAATTATAGAATTATGGAATTTGGCGGTCCTGCAGTGAAGAAATTTACTGTTGATGATCGGGTAGTGCTGTGTAATATGGCCGTAGAAGCAGGGGCAAAAACAGGCCTTGTTGAGCCGGATCAAACTGCGATTGACTATGTTGAAGCCAGAGGGCGTCATGACATGAATCTATTTACAAGCGATGAAGATGCAGTATATGAAAAAACATATCAATATAACCTTGATGAATTGGAACCGATGATTGCCATTCCTCATTGTGTTGATGATGTAGTCGGTGTAACCCAGATTGGGGATGTGAAAATCGATCAGGGCTTTATCGGTTCCTGTAATAATGGCAGGATCGAGGAATTACGCGCTGCAGCGCAAATTTTGCAGGGAAAGAAAATTGATCCTTATGTGAAACTATTGATTTCACCTGCTTCAAAGGCAGTATTTTTAGAGGCCTTAGCAGAGGGATTGATTGATATTTTTGTAGAAAGCGGCGCCATGGTGCTGAATCCCAATTGCAGTGTTTGCTGGGGAAGCTGCCAGGGCGTAATTGGTGAAGGGGAAACCCTGATCTCCACTGGGACCAGAAACTTCAAGGGCAGGGCAGGTCATCCAAACTCGAGCGTATATCTTGCTTCTGCGGCAACGGTAGCCGCTTCTGCCCTTACAGGGAAAATAACCGATCCTAGGGGGTTTGTGGTATGAAAGAAGCTTTCAAAGGACGAGTGTGGAAACTTGGGGACGATATAGATACGGATATTATTATTCCGACGCAGTTTCTTGCCTTAAAGACCGTAGAAGATATGAAAAAATATGCATTTAACCCGTTAAGACCGGAGCTGGCAGCGCAGATCCAGCCAGGAGATATTATTGTAGCAGGTAAAAATTTTGGCTGCGGCTCGTCTCGGGAGCAGGCTCCTGAGATATTGGCGGCTTTGAAGATAAGCTGCATTATTGCCAAGTCCTATGCCAGGATCTTTTACCGCAATGCATTTAATAATGGTTTATTGCTGCTTGAGAATAGTGAGCTGTATGATTATTGCAGTGAAGGAGATCATGTCTCTGTTCATTTAGAGAGCAGCCAAGTTCTCCTAGGGGAAAAATCCTTTGAGGTGGCATCCATTCCAACGGATTTGTTGCAGATGGTAGAAGCGGGAGGATTAGTTCCTTTTATGAGAAAGCGCAATGGCAAATAGTTTTGCTGGAAAGGAAGTGCAGTATGGGTTATACGCTAACTGAAAAAATAATCATGAGAAATACGAAAAGAAGTTCTGTTACACCCGGAGAATTGCTCAATGTGAATGTGGATAGGGTTATGGTTCATGATATCTTTGCTCCCTTTGTTGTTGAGAAATTTAGAGAGATGGGTTTTGAAAAAGTTTGGAATCCAGATAAAATTGTATTTGTCTATGATCACTTAGTCCCCACCAGTTTTATTGAAGATTTTCGTCATCATAAAATAGCCGATGCCTTTGCCGCGGAGCAGCACATAAAGGCGGTTCATCGTGCAGATGGAGTCTGTCATCAATTAATGCCTGAGTTACGCTATGTAGTTCCCGGTCAAGTCGTCTTTGGTACGGATTCCCATACTACGACCTATGGTGCCATTGGTTCCTTCTCAACAGGAATTGGCTATACGGAGATGGCGGCGATTTTTGGTACGGGACAATTGTGGATTAAGGTTCCGCCAACTCTTAAGTTTACAATTAATGGCGAGCTGCCTAAGGGTGTTTATTCCAAAGATATAATTCTTAGGATTCTTGGTGATATTGGTGCTGATGGCGGTACTTATAAAGCACTGGAATTTGGCGGTTCTACGATCAAAGGATTGAGTATATCTTCCAGAATGACTCTTTCCAATATGGCGGTAGAAGCAGGAGCTAAGGTTGGGGTTATTGAGCCTGATGAAAAGACTTTTGCTTTTAGCGGCGTCGAAGGCAGTCAATTCCAAGATCTTAAGAGTGATCCAGATGCCAGTTACGAAAAAGTCTTTAACTATGATGCTTCCACTTTTAAGCCTGTGGTTGCATGTCCATCCAATGTGGATAATATCAGTGACGTAGAAGCACTGTTAGGAAGCAAAATTGATCAAGGATTTATCGGTTCCTGTACCAATGGCAGGTTTGAAGATTTAGAAGTAGCCGCCAAGATTCTCAAAGGGCGCAAGATTGCTCCCTTTACAAAATTAATTGTTACGCCGGCAAGCCGGAGTATTTATGCAGAAGCTGCAAAGGCAGGTATTATTGGTATCTTAGTGGAAGCCGGGGCGATTATGAATCCGCCAGCCTGTGGTTTATGCTGTGGCAGGAGCGGTGGGATTGTATCAGATGGGGAGCGGGTAATCGCCACTAACAATCGTAATTTCTTAGGCAGAATGGGCAGTCCGAAGTCGGAAATATTTCTCGCCTCCCCTGCAACCGTTGCTGCAGCGGCTTTAGAAGGTAAGATTGTTGATCCAAGAAAGTATTTATAATTCATAAAAATAATAAAAGCCACCTTCAGTATGAAGGTGGCACGGTGTAATGAACAAGCCGGAGACGAAATTTTCTTATTTCCGATCTGGTAATATATGCTATAATAAACGTACAGATTGTCTAGGAGTGGTTAGCCATTCCCTTGTAGAAAGGGGTGGTATGATGATATCAATGTTTGAAGCAATGTATCTCATGATAGCATTCGCAACACTCGTTGTTTTGATCATAAATAGGAAATAACCGCTTCCTAGGCTAAGGTCTGCGGTTATTTCCTAATAACTCTTACTTTAGGCCTAACCCTTCGGTTAGACAATCTGCAGGGCTGGCGTGTGTCGAGCACGTCAGTCCTTTTCTTATATTATACCCATAGAAATAAAAATATGCAACTGCCCAGGGAAAAATCCTGCCTGGGTTCATTTTACTTTAAAAGCAATATCTTTTACGACTTCGCCGGCAATGATTAATCCGGCGACTGATGGTACAAAGGAGATGCTGCCAGGAATTTGGCGGCGGATGGTGCATTTACGGGTAGTGCCAGAGGGGCAGATACAACCAGTTGCACAATTAGAACCTTCTGTTTCGATTGGGGTTACAGGCAATTCTTTGGAGTAGACTACCTTTAAGGAATGCACGCCGCGTTTTTTTAGTTCTTTACGCATAACTTTTGCCAAAGGACATACGGATGTTTTATAAATATCGGCTACTTCGAATTTCGTAGGATCAAGCTTATTGCCTGCTCCCATGCAGCTGATAATAGGAATATTGTTAGCCTTGGCTTTTTCGATCAAATCAATTTTTCCCGTTACCGTGTCAATAGCGTCTACAATGTAATCGTAGTCGTCAAAGATTAACTCAGCAGCAGTGTCTGGCATATAAAATTTTTGAAAGATCGTAACTTCTGCATCCGGGTTAATCTCTAAGATTCGTTCTTTCATTACTTCGACTTTCGCTTTACCCACGGTTTTTCGAGTCGCAAGCAATTGACGGTTAATATTTGTAAGACACACACAGTCATCATCAATCAATACCAGCTTGCCTACACCAGCACGGACCAGACCTTCCACGGTATAGGAGCCTACACCGCCAATACCGAAGACAGCTACTTTACTTTGTTTCAATTTTTCTAAGGCTTCTGCCCCGATTAATAATTCGGTTCTAGAGAACTGATGTAACATGTTGTCACCCTTTTTCCATATTAATATTTAGCCAGCTGGGAAAAGTAAACGTTATTAAAAAACGTTTTAACTCAAACCAAATCTTATCAAAAATACTTATAAAATTCAACTAAATATAATTTGCTTTTATTTAAATGCAAAAATCTGTAAAGAAAAAGCTTCTTTATGGTATGCTGACAAGGAAATGTGAGTGTTTGTGTGGAATATACACAATGATTTAAATGTCTCTTTATCCTTATATTGGATGAAGGAATTAGACATTCATTTGTCGCTGCAAATTCAGGAGGTAGAAAGTAATGTTGATTGATTTAACACTTAAGATGAGTAAATCTGATTTTATCACAGATGATCCATCAAGAAAATTAGGACATTTTGGTACTCATTGTGATGTTATGAATAAGGAATTTCTGTTGGAAAATATTAAAAGAGTGGGTAAAATTATTGATATTAGTAATATAAAAGACAGGGAAGTCAATATTACGGATATCAATATTGAAATTGAAAAAAATGATTTTGTAATATTTAAAACAGATCATTTGAAAATAAATGGATATGGAGCAAAAGAGTATCAAATAAAAAGTGCAGAACTATCCGATTCAGTCATTGATTTTCTGATTGAGAAAAAAGTAAGCTTGATTGGGGTAGATGCGCCAGGACTGCAGAAAGCTTCCAAACATGGGGAAGTAGATCAGCATTGTGCAGATCATAATATTTTCGTAATCGAGAATTTGTGCAACATCGATACTCTTTATGAAAAGGTAAGAAACAACAGCTTTACGGTCTATTGCTTTCCTTTAAATCTTTTGGATTCAACAGGTTTATCCTGCAGAGTCATAGCAGAGTTTTAATTGTACAGCAAGTAATGAATAAAATAGAAGATGTAAATACAAACTTCTGCAAGGTGACTGTTGATATCTTGCAGGAGTTTGTATTTTTATAGTAAATAGAACAATATAAGAATCTTTGCAAGATATAGGAAGCTCAAATTTCAATATGGAATCCGCCAATTGTACAATAAAGGAGCTATTTATGAAGAATACGAAAGAACTTCAAACTAGGCAATTTAGCAATACTCCTATTATTATCTTATTAGTCCTCATGTATGTAGTCGTGGCCATGAGCGATAATTTTAAAGGTATTTTTGTGCCTTTTTTCAAAGATGATTTTGGTATTAATAATACGCAGATTGGCTATGTCCTGACAGCAGGTTTTTTGGCCTATGCAGTGTTCCAGTATGTTGGCGGTATTTTTATTGAGAAGGTAGGCTATAAGAAAGTCATAGTTTTTGGTTTCATAGTAGGGATGGCCTCTTTGATTCTTTTAATTACTTGCAAGACATACATCATATTACTCATTGGATTATTTGGCTTAAATGTTGGTATGGCTATGTTTAATGTTGGGGTCAATACATTAGGACCGGTATTGACCGTCGCTTCAACTGCCGTCCTCATGAATTTTGTGAATTTTTCCTATGGTGCCAGTAATACAGCAATACAAAAAATTGCAGGGAATCTGTTATCAAAAGGAATACCATGGACTCAATTCTACGTCTTCATGCTGCTGTTCTGCGGGGCCTTATTGATCTATTTACTAATCATTAAAATACCTTATACTCCCACTAGTGAAAAAGTGCAGTATCAAAAAAAAGATTTATTTAGAAATAAAGTGTTATATCTGTATATTATTGCTTTAGGTTTTTATCTAGCCTCAGAATATGGCATTGGAAACTGGTTTGTGAATTATATGGGAGAAGAATTTAACTTAGATGCAGATAACAGGGCATTCTATGCCGCATTGTTCTTTGGTCTTGAAACAGTGGGCAGATTGTTTGGCGGATTTATTGTAGATCGGTTAGGAGCTTTTAAAGGCATGCTGCTGTTTGGCTGTGCAGCGTCTTTTTTATCTACCGTGGGGATTCTATTAGGAGAGGCAGGATTACTTATATTTTCTGCTGCAGGTTTATTTTATTCCATCATTTATCCCACGATCATTACCACGGCCCATGGAGTGTTTAAGGAAGCAGCATCCTATGTTACCGGTTTGATGTTAATGTGCGGCACGTTAATTGCAATGGTTGTCAACATGCTGATGGGGATAGGGAATGATACCATTGGTGTGCATTATTCTTATTATAGTATCGCTATCTGCATAGCCATCACTACCATCGCTGTTGCAGTGATAAAGAGAAAGGTAGGTGGTTTTGAAGGGAAGGAAAGGGCAGGATGATGAATGGAGTACAATTTTACCGTGATGAAGAGTTGCCGTATTTTGAATTAAAGTTATGCGATACCAGCCAGCTTTCCTATAGAAAGCACGCTCACGAGGAATATTCATTAGGCATTGTAGATAAAGGAACAAGCTCATTTTGGTATGAAGGTAAGTGGGAAGACGTAAATCCGAAAACAATTGTTTTTATTCCTCCCAATTTAGTACATTCTTGTAATCCACAGCAGGAGGATCAATGGAAATATAAAATGCTGTTTATCAATGCAGCATGGGTACATCGTTTCATGGATAGTAAAGAAAGATTTCTTTTCCAGAATCCAATTGTTGAGGCGATCTCTGATCCAGAAATATTTAAAATGACCAGTAAGATGATGGAAAATCTAATGGAACATGCAAGTCCTTTAGAAAAAGAAGGCAGCATCATTGCTCTTTTTGACAAGATGGCCGTCCACGCAGACCAGAGGAAGAATATAAAGATCAAACAGGAACTTCCTAAATTGAAAGTCATTAAAGAATATTTGCATAGTAATTTTTGTGAAAGAATTACATTGGATGACTTAGAGCTGGTTTCAGGGATTAATAAATTTCATCTGATTCGTCTCTTCAAAGAGGAATTTGGCATACCTCCCCATATGTATCAAACCTTGTTACGAATCAATTATGCAAAAAGACAGCTTCGCAAGCAAAGGCAAATCACTGAGGTAGCATTAGAAGCAGGATTTTATGATCAAAGTCATTTCCATAAAGTTTTTAAAAGCCATACTGGGATTACTCCAGAAAAGTATGAAAAAATATAATCTAAAATCATTACACGAGGTGAAGTGCGTGTTTGATAAAATAGTTGTATTTTTTATGACAGGTACCGGAAATTCATATCAGGTAGCTGCATGGTTTGTAGAGGAAGCAGCTGCACTCGGTATAGAAACGCAAGTGCAGCAAATTAAAGTGACAAAACTTTCTATTGAACCTAATCGTAGAACGCTGTGTGTATTTACATTTCCTACTCATGGATTTACAGCCCCTTGGTTATTATTAAAACAGATTTTATATCTTCCTAGGGGCAAGGGGACGGCTGCTGTGGTTCTTCCTTCGCGAGCTGGCACTAGGATCAAAGGAATTTCACTTCCGGGAATGGAAGGAACAGCTGGTTATCTAACGGCTTGTCTATTATTTTTGAAAGGGTATAGGGTAAAAGGCGTTATCGGTGTAGATATGCCTAGCAACTGGACTGCAGTCCATTGGGGATTAAACAAAGAAAATAAAGAGTTTATTATTTCAGCAGCAGAGCCAAAAGTGAAGCATTTTGCTAAAGTGATTTTAAATGGACAAAAATCTTTTCATGGGATTGTTCCTTTAGCGTTAGGGTTATGGCTAGCTCCTATTTCTGTAATGTATTTGATTCTGGGACAGTTAATACTTAGTAAATTGTTCTTTGCCTCAGACAAGTGTATAGGCTGCCAGCAATGTGCTGACCTTTGCCCTAAACAGGCAATTTTAATGGTTGGAGCAAAAAGAAAGCGTCCTTACTGGACTTACTCCTGCGACAGTTGCATGGCTTGCATGAATTATTGCCCTTATGAAGCTGTAGAGGTAAGTCCAATTATCGGAATTATATTCTATTTTATAGGTACAATACCGATTTCAACCTATATACTGAACCATTTTGTTACCCTGCCTTTTTCTTGGCTGCCGATCAATTGGGATGGAATCATACAATATATTTATGTTCTAAGTTCTGTTTTTCTAGCATATTTGCTGCTGCATGCTGCTCTAGGCTGGCGCTTTTTCTGCATAATCTTTAGCAAGCTTACTCATACTCGCTATTTTCGTAGGTATCATGCTCCCAATGTAAGCGTAAAGAACCTCAATCAACGGAGTATCATCGATGACTAATCGGTCTACAGCAAGTCTTTCTATTATGAATGATATCTGGTGCATAGTGAAGTTGGCAGTTGACACAAAATATGAATTGATGTACGATAACAGAAATAATAAGTTAAATAAGCTGATTGGAAAACCAAAGGCTTCGCCACTTTTTGAAAAAGAATTGGTGAGGTCTTTTTTTGCGTCGGAAGTTGCAAGTCCTTTTACTAGAAACAAAAAATATAAAGGAAGGTGCTAAAAAATGGATCAGGAAAAAATTGCTTTTCGGACAAAATGTGTTCACACAGGAAATGGTATTGATAAGGAAACGGGAAGTATCAGACGTCCTATTACCATGGCAAACAGTTACAGACTTCCAGAAGATGCATCCACTTTGAATTGGAGTGACCCCAATCAGCTTGTTTATACGAGAAATACTTCTGCAAATCAGATTTATTTGCAGGAAAAATTAGCTGCTTTGGAAGGCGGAGAAGATTGCGTAGTACTGGGAACTGGTGTTGCGGCACTAGCAGGAGTCTTTTTTACATTCTTAGATCAAAATGCACATATTATTTGTTCGAATGTTTCCTATGTAGCTGTGTATCGACTTTTGCATGAGTATTTTCCAGATAAATATGGAGTGGAAGTGACGCTGCTCGATACTGCGAATTTGGATGAAATCAAAAAAGCAGTACGCCCAAATACAAAGATTATTCATATTGAAACCCCTGGCAATCCTACGACAAGAGTCAGCGATATTGCTGAAATCGCAAAGATCGCTAAAGCTGTCGGTGCTTTACTTACGGTAGATAGCACTTTTGCCTCTCCTTTCTTGCAGCGTCCTCTTGAATTGGGAGCTGATCTTGTTATACATAGTTTAACCAAGTATATCAATGGTCACGGTGATGCTATGGGTGGAGCCGTCATTGGAGGAAAGGAACTGATTGATAAAATAAAACGCCAAGCTATGGTGAATTTGGGAGGAGCGATCAGCCCTTTTAATGCATGGCTGATTATGCGTGGTGTTGTAACATTGCCATTACGTATGAAACAGCATAGTGAAAGTGCCTTAAAAATTGCCCATTTTCTGGAGGAACATCCCGCAATCGCATTTGTTGCTTATCCTGGTCTTGCAAGCCATCCTCAGCATGAAATTGCAAAAAAACAAATGACGATGTTTTCCGGCGTGATATCATTTGGCCTTAAAGGTGATGTAAATATTCATAATAAATTTGTGAACTCCCTTAACTTGATTGTTCCGGCTGTATCCATTGGTCATGACGAAAGCCTTATTGTTTATACAGGGCCGACAGATGAAAGAAATCATTTCTATCCAGAAGAATTTAAGAATGGACATCTTCGCTTTAGCGTCGGCCTGGAAGAGGCTGATGATATTATTAACGATTTAAAACAGGCATTGAAAAAAGCAGGATTACTATAACATTAAAAAAACAATGAACCACGAAGAGAAGGTTGGAATCATCTTCATCTTTTCGCGGTCATTGCTTTTTCTATGTTCTTAAAGAACGTTACCTACTAGCAGGATTTGTTTCGAGGTATCCTTTTGGGTAGTATCTGACTTAAAAGTGCATACTATCTTTTTTAAGGAAATAAGATACAATGAAATGGAGAAGTATAGGTAATAGAATACAAAATGGAGGTAGTTTTATGAAAGTATTGGCGTTGAATGGAAGTCCAAGAAAGGGATGGAATACAGAAATCCTGCTAAAGCATGCTCTGGAGGGGGCTGCATCTCAAGGTGCAGACACAGAGCTTATCCATCTGTATGACCTAAACTTTAAAGGCTGTATAAGCTGTTTCGCCTGTAAATTAAAAGGCGGTAAAAGTTATGGAAAGTGTGCTTATCAAGATGAGTTGACGCCGGTTTTAGAAAAAGCAGCCGAAGCCGATGCAATTATTCTTGGTTCACCTGTCTATCTAGGAGCAGCTACTGGTGAGATGAGATCCTTTCTAGAGCGATTCGTTTTTCCTTTTCTAGTCTATGATCTGAATTACTCCAGCCTTTTTCCCAAGAAGATACCGACAGGTTTCATTTATACAATGAATGTGGATGAAAAACGGCTGAAGGATATGGGATACGAACAGCATTTTGGCAATACCCAAATGGCATTAGCCAGAACCTTTGGGAGCTCAGAATCATTGTTAGTTACGGATACCTACCAATTTAGTGATTATTCCAAGTATGTGGTAACTTCATTTAATCCAGTGGAAAAAGCGAAACGAAAGGAAGAAGTATTTCCCATAGATTGCAGTAAGGCATTTGATATGGGGGTCCGTTTTGCAGGAGGCAAGTCCGATGGGGTTAATTGAAGTTAACCAAGAACGCTGTACCCGATGTGGAATTTGTACTGACGTATGTCCTACGCGGGTGTTAGCTATGAGTGAAAATGGTCCGGAAGCAATTGCTCCTGAGGTCTGTATTGCCTGCGGACATTGTGTAGCTGTATGTCCACATCAAGCGCTAGATAATAAGAAAGCACCTCTCAATAAGCAGATTGCGTTAGCGGAATTTCCAGCGTTGCCTGCACAAAAGGCTCAATTATTTCTTAGATCCCGACGATCCATTCGTAAATACAAAGAAAGATCTGTGCCCCGCGAGCAATTATTACAGTTAATTGAAATCGCTCGTTTTGCGCCGACTGCCAGCAATGGGCAGGGTGTATCTTATATAATTATAGAGAATAAAGAGTTAATTGAGAAGTTAATAGAAGTAGTAATTGAATGGATGGAGAGCCAAATTTCTGTACACTGGAGTTTTCTTCTTCATGTGAAAGCATATAGAGAAGATAAGAAAGACACAATCTTTCGAGGGGCTCCCCACATCATTTTGGCAACTGCCAATAAAGATTTTTCCCGCGGGCGTGAGAATACTGTTTTCGCTTTAACATACCTGGAATTGTATGCAACGACCTTGGGCCTCGGATCTTGCTGGGCTGGACTGTTTGAAATATGTGCGTTTTCAGGTTATAAACCTTTACTGGAATTGCTGAATATACCAGAAGGAAAAGAAATAACCGGCACCGTGATGGTTGGCTATCCACAATATAAGTACCAAAGACTGGTAGATCGCAACCCCTTAGATGTCACTTGGCTATGACATAGGGATGGAATAAGGCAATTAGTATTATAATTGGGGAAATGTGCGAACCACGAAGATCGTTTTTAAGTATAGTTTCTAGTGGAAAAGAGAGGAAAGAATGGTGTAACCGCAGAGGCGCAGAGTGCGCTGAGGGAAACAGTGTTCTCTGCGCCTCTGCGGTTAAAAAAGATGCGCTATCGTTATTCTTACAATTTTGTGAGTAAAATGTAGCAAGTTGTAGGTATGGTTAGCGGATTAGCCATTTACAATGGTACCGCCATTGACGTGAAGGATTTGTCCTGACATATAGCTTGAGTCAGCGGAAGCGAGAAATACATAGCAAGGGGCTACTTCCGCTGGCTGACCTGCACGTTTCATTGGGGTATTTTGCCCGAACTGTGCTACATGCTGATCGTTAAAGGAAGCAGGTATCAAAGGTGTCCAAATGGGACCAGGGGCTACGCCATTGACACGGATGCCTTGTCCTATTAAAGATTGAGATAAGGAACGGGTAAAAGAAACAATAGCACCTTTTGTTGCAGAGTAGTCAATTAATTGTTCATTTCCTTCATAGGCAGTGACCGAAGCAGTATTAATAATGGCACTGCCATATTTTAAATGTGGCAGTGCAGCTTTACTAAGGTAGAAATAAGAAAAAATATTGGTCCGAAAGGTTCTTTCCAGCTGTAAGGCGGAAATATTCTGAAGGCTTGTCTGTACATGCTGTTCAGCTGCATTATTGACGAGTATGTCTAATTGGCCAAATTCTTTTACTGTTTCTGCGACGACTTGCTGGCAGAAGGTTTCATTGCCAATGTCGCCGGCAATTATTAAACAGCGTTTTCCTGTTTCCTCCACCAAGTTTTTTGTCTCGCCTGCGTCAGCATGCTCATTAAGATAGGAGATAACCACATTGGCGCCCTCTTTGGCAAAGGCTAATGCTACAGCGCGACCGATGCCGCTGTCTCCGCCGCTGATTAAAGCTACTTTATTTTCCAGCTTACTGCTGGATCGGTAGTTATCACTAATGGAAATGGGGCGGGGATTCATTTGTGATTCAATTCCCGGCTGCTGATCCTGATGTTGTGGTGGGAAGCTTTGCTGGTTCATGTTTACACCTCTTCAAAGATAATGATGCTATAGTCTCCCCAAATCAATACTTTGTAATACTGTATATTATCATTGTGGATTTATTTCATAGTATGCTCTTTAACTGATAAATTACCATTTTAAAATCACCAGAAACTTCCAGGTATTAGTTTTTTTCATTGCGCTCATAATATGTAGTGTAAAGGGTTCGTAATGGTTGAGCCAAGACTGGTATCGGATCTTAATCGGTTCGGTATTGGTCGGCCAAAGAGTATTGTCGGGTCGAGAGGTTCGGCAGTAGTCGGCGGGCAGATCGTTATATGTCTTGTAAGGCTGTACGGCAGCCCAACTGTTGTCGTGTGGTCGAAAGGGATGTATAGCGGTCGAGCTAAGACTGCCATGGGTTCTGAAATGATAAGGGTCGGCCGTTGTCGGGAGATTGCGACCGGTTCGGTAGGTATCTGTGGCAGTCGAGCAAAGGTCAGTATCGGTTGTGTAATGCTTGTGGGTAGTCGAAAGATTGCGTATAGGTATGTAATGATCGGTATTGGCTGTAGCGTAGATCATTACGGGCTCTTTTTAAGGCTAGCGGATTTATTCCGTTAGCTTTTGCTTTATGCTTTTGGTAAGTATGGAAAAAATGATGAAACGCGAAGACACGAAGATGTACAAAGAACACGATGGAATTTATTCCTTATTCTTCATAACCTTCGCCTCTTCGCGTTTCAAAATGTTTTTTTCCTCATAGTGCAGCTTGCTTAGCTCTAGTATGTAGTTCCAGTGTTCTTCACTTACAGGCATAACGGAAAGACGTGATTGACGCACGAGTTCCCATTCTTGAAAGAGAGCATTACTTTTAATTTTTTTTAATGTTACTGGCCTGTTTAAGGGATAACGTGGTTTAACATCGACTACGATGAACCGTTCATCAGTCTCATTTGGATCAGGATAAAAAGTTGAGATGACTTCAGCCACTCCGATAATTGCTTTTTCTTTTCCAGTATGATAAATAAAGACAAGGTCGCCTAATTTCATTTGCTTCATATGCTTTAATGCTGCAAAGTTTTTTACACCATTCCAGCGGTCCTGCCCCAACTTCTCAAGATCACCATAACTGAAACTTTCCGGTTCTGTTTTTGCAAGCCAATAAGCCATAGTATCACTCCTTATTTGATTGATCTAATGCATGTCTTTATTATATAGTATTTACCATTTTAGCAGAAATATAAATCTAATCTTATTTATGAGAGCAGAAAGAAAGTATTGTGTAAAAAAGATAAACCGCGAAGGCGCGAAGAACTACGTAGCGCACGAAAAGTAATATAGTTACATTCCGTTCTTCGTAATCTTCCCAGCTTCGCGGTTCAAAAATTAAAAAGCGGATATCCTAAACATTGAATTAACTTATCAGGTGGAAATACTCCAGCTCCAATTAAGTCTTTGGTTGTTTAATTACAATGTAAGCCAGTAGGAACTGCCATCCTGAGTTCGTGCCATAAATCCATAATCGATAAGAAGACGGCGCAAAAGCACATAATCTTCATATAAAGGTTTTAGTATGGCGTTTACTTCTTTTTCAGTATAACGCTGATTGGCAGTAAATTTCTTAAGAATATGCCGCAGGATAGCTACTCGTTTTTTTTCTTTGAGAGGAAAGGAATCTAAAGGACCGTTAAGCCCTTGTTTAAAATAACTGTTTAAAATACTTTCGTTCTCCTGCTCTGTAATTGCAAAGCGCTCATCCACTTGCTTTGCATTACGCGGAATGTCAATAAAACTTTGTTTCTTTGGTGTTTGTTCTCCTAGCAGCTCCATAATTGCTAAAAAGATTTTGGCTTGTTTCTGCTTTTCCCGTAAGGAAAAACGATGATTGCGGATGGTTGATGTACTGCCTGTCTCCAATACTTTTGCTACATCATTATCACTATTTCCCTCATAGAAAAGCTCAAGAATTAGCTTTTGATGATCAGTCAATCCGGTTAATTTTTTATCTAGATTAAGCAAAAAGTGAAAAGATGAATGATGGTATTTGGCAATATGAATTTCAATATATTTTTTTGCTTCATATAGAATATTATTCTCAGGATAGATGATGCCATTTTGGATATTTTCGCCGCAGATGAGGCATGTAAATTCATCGGCATCTTCATTGTACAAATACCCTTGTTTGATTTCATTTTGCGTTGCATGCCAAAATAATTCTGGAATGTTGTTCATGTTATAGACACCTCTTTAAAATATCTAGTTAATATATAGATATTATAAGTCTTTATCTAGTTCATAGTCAAGACATAATTGTGATTTGTTTAGATTTTCCATAGACCTAGTAAAATAATGTCTATAAAAGCAGCGTGTCCTTATGGTGAGAAATAATCGTTAGGGATAGACCTCCAGCAGGATTTTGCATTATAATGTAAAATAAAAAGAAATATAGTCTTTATAGTTAATGATTTAGATTAGAATACATAGAAAAGAGGGGATAATGGATATGAAAAAACTTTTGATTTGGCTTAATCAATGGAGCGTTTCTTATATTGATCTTGGATTGTTAGTATTTCGTTTGGTACTAGGTGGTATGTTTATGTGGCATGGATATCCTAAGATTGCTGGCGGAGTTGAAAAATGGGCTGCTCTGGGGAAATCGATGGAGGTATTTGGCATTGCATTTGCTCCAGCTTTTTGGGGCTTTATGTCTGCATTTGCAGAATTCTTTGGAGGATTGTTTTTTGCCATTGGATTTTTATATCGTCCCATGTCTTTATTGTTAGCGAGCAATATGCTTGTTGCTTTTTCTACTCAGATGTTGAGTGACAAAGGATTAATGAAGGCTTCTCAATCCTTTGAAAATGGAGGAAGTTTCTTTGCAGCATTCTTTATTGGACCAGGCAGATATAGTTTGGATGAGTTAATGGGATTGAATGAAGCAAAGAAATCTCGATTTGCTAAATTTGAATAAAAAAACTAAAAAGTTGTTATCCTAAGAATTCTAAATCCTATTAAATTTGCCAGTCAATTGCGTGCTTCTATTTGTAAACTTATTTCGATGGACAGAAAGGAATAGGAGTCATAGATGAATTCTTATATTCTGATATTGGGTGTATTGTTATTGGTTTATGCTGCAGGTAATTATTATATTGGTTTACGCTTTTTTCAATCTTTCCGCAGCATAATAGAACCTTATACGGTGTTTTATTGGAGCGGATATGCTTTTTTAGCAATTTCTAAATTGGTGGGAAGAATCGGGAGAAGAAAATTTCCGGGCTTTGCGAATGATATCATTATTATTATTGGGGATTACTGGCTTGCGGCAGCGTATTACTTTTTTCTATTCTGGATTATAATCGACTTTGGAAATTTTCTAAGTGATGTATTGTTTCATAGGCCGATCATCCAAGGGCCATCGTTAGGTTTGATTATGCTGATGTTAGTTGGATTGCTTTTGATTTACGGGAGATGGAATGCTTGTAATCCTCGTGTTCAGCGTTATGATGTGGTGATTCCAAAGGATGTGAGTAATTTATCAAGTATTCATGCAGTTATGGTGTCAGATGTGCATCTTGGTACGATTGTTGACAATACTCGTCTTGAAAAAATGGTCAATACAATTAACGAACTAAATCCTGATATTGTATTTCTGGTAGGAGATACCATTGATGAAGATGTACAGCGTTTCATCAAGATGAAAATGTCAGAAGGCTTAAAAAAATTGAATTCCCAATATGGTGTATTTGCAGTGCTTGGAAATCATGAATATCTCGGAAGTGACAGCCAGATTGCAATAGAGCAATTAAAACAGTCTGGTGTCTGCGTACTGCGTGATGAATACCAGTTGGTGAATAATCAGTTTTATATCGTTGGACGGGATGATCCTACATCAGTTAAGGTAAGGGGACAGCAGCGGCTGGATCTGTCTGCGGTAATGCAAGGTATTGATACAAATCTGCCTATTATTTTACTTGATCATCAACCCTTCAAATTGACTGAAGGACAGCTTAATGGTGTTGATCTGCAGTTATCCGGGCATACCCATCATGGACAGTTTTTCCCTAATCAGTATATAACCAAGCGCATGTTTGAAATTGACTGGGGTTATTTGAAAAAAGATCGTTATCAGGTAATTGTCTCTTGCGGTTTTGGTACATGGGGCCCTCCGATACGAATTGGTAATTGTCCAGAAATTATTGATTTGATGATCCATTTTGATAAAGAAGCATAAGGAGCAATAAAGCATAGACTGCTGGTGAGGAATTCTTTACCGGCGGTCTGTTTTGTATTAAATCCTCATTGTCTAACTTTATGGATAATTATTATTAAAGACAAAAAAAAATTAATAAAATTTTAAAATTAAGAAGGAATAAACAAAATAATGTTGAATAGTTTTAATAGAGAAAGGAAAACATAGATCTAATTAAATATATTAATGTTGCCTTTCGAAATAAGTTACTAAAAAAAAGGAGGAGTATATTCAATGACAACCAAAAAAAATGAGGGTAATATGCCAGATTGCAGTACCGCAGGTAAGGGATTTGCTCGAACGGAAGATAGTAATATTGCTTCAGAGAGTTGTGGATTACCACCTAGAGGTTATGGTAATACTGATTTTGGCAAAAAGAATGAAGCTCTGAAAGAGGATGATAGTAAACTAGATTGCAGCACAGCAGGTAAGGGGTTTGCTCGGACGGAAGATAGTAATATCGCTTCAGAGAGCTGCGGATTACCACCTAGAGGCTATGGTAATACTGATTTTGGCAAGCAGGACGAACCTGTACAAGAAGATAATAATATAAAAGATTGCAGTACGGCAGGTAAGGGATTTGCTCGGACAGAAGATAGCAATATTGCTCCAGAAAATTGTGCTTTCCCAACTAGAGGATACGCCACGACTGATTTCGGCAAGAAAAAATAATGTAATCTTAATAGCTTTTAAATAAAGGATATAAAATTATTCATATTATCATCTATAGAATTCAATTTCATTATATTTAAATTACTGATTATGAAAAATCCTTTATCAAATAAAGTTAATTAAAAGAAAAAGATTACAAAAGCTATTGACAAAATATAGAATTTATTTAATAACAATAATTATTATCGATAGAAGGAGTGGTTACATGTCAGCTAAAGTTGGTCAAAAAGCCCCGCATTTCACTATGTCTACTACAGAGAATATAGAAACATTGGAGCATGTTGTAAAGCTTGAAGATTATCAAGGAAAATGGCTGGTTCTTTTCTTTTATCCCTTAGATTTTACATTCGTTTGCCCAACAGAAATCAAAGGATTTAATTCTAAGTTAGATGAATTCAAGAAGATTAATGCAGAAATCCTTGGTGTTAGTACTGACAGTGTATATTCACATCGTGCTTGGATTAGAGCTTCAAGAGAAGAAGGCGGATTAGGTGAACTTAGCTATCCACTTGCATCTGATATTACAAAACAAGTATCCAGAGATTATGATGTTTTAATTGAAGAACAAGGTGTGTCTCTGCGAGGTTTGTTTATCATTGATCCAGAAGGTATAATTCGTTATCAAATCGTTAGCGATTTAAATGTAGGACGCAGTGTGGATGAAATATTGCGGGTATTAAAAGCTTTCCAAACTGGCGGATTATGCCCAATCGATTGGCAGCCCGGTGAGAAAACACTATAATTTACATAAATGATTCACAGAGCAAATTGCTCTGTTTGAACATAAAAATAAGCAGAAAAACATGTATATGTTTTTCTGCTTATTTTTTATGGCTCAACACCAAATGTCCACTTGACGCTATTGTCATTGCCGCGCTCCGCTCGCAACGGCCATGAAATAAATCACAGGAGTGTCAGAAAAGACATCCGATGCTTTTTTTAAGGGACTTTTTTGATAATGACGAACAGAGCAAATAGAACGATTTAACCGCAGAGACGCAGAGGACGCTGAGGAGATTTTTAACCCTATCTTTTCTCTGTGTTCTCTGCGTCTCTGCGGTTCGATTATTTTTCCACGCATTTTCTATACCCTTTTTAAAGGGCTTTTCTTGATAATGACAAAGGATGCAGATGAAGTGAAACTTCATCTGCATATAGCCAGCTTTATCGTATGAAATTTGTAAATACCTTTTCTTCTTGAGGAAGAGGTGGTATTTGCGTTTTCCCAGCAGCTAGTGTTTTCATAAGCCAAGCCATATTTTTGCCTAGAACTCTAAGAATTTGCTGACCTTCATGATCATCTTTGACTTCTGCGGGTGCTGTACCATGGATTACATTCCAGTAGTTAGAGGCTGGCATAATCATTTCAGCATAGTTAATATAATGGTTTAGAGCATCGAAAGTTGCTACACCGCCGGAACGGCGGACTGCCGCAAGGGTTGCTCCGACTTTGTGGCGGAGTAATCCTCCATTTACACTTGTTACATAAAATACACGATCTAAAAAGGATTTCATAGTGCCGGCAATGCCTGAAAAATGTACAGGAGATCCCAGCAAAATACCATCGGCTTCTTTGATTTTCTGGATAGATTCATTGACTTCATCATTTGGAATGACACAGCGTTCATTCAGGTTCTTAGCACAGCCTCCACAGGCTAAGCAGCCTCTGATGATTTTATTGCCAATATGGATGATTTCAAACTCAATTCCCTCAGCTAGTAATGCTTCCCCTACTTGTTCTAATGAATGATATGTATTACCCTTGCTGTTTGGACTTCCATTAATAGCGATGACTTTCATTAGTTCCTCCTTCTTGTATCGCCTTTGTACTTGAAGCCAGGCGACCAGTATTTATTTGGTTTAGTCTATAGTAATTCAACACAAATGACAAGAACGCACTTTTTGGTAGGGTGCTTACTAAAAAGTAAGCTCACTATAAAATAAATGAATTGTGAAATGGAGGGGGCGACCTGTGCTGGTGTTGTCTTATAAAAATTGAATATATATGTCAGTTGCTTTTTTGGTAGGCAAACGATAAAATTTATGTTAATAAGTTGAAAGGCAAAGGTGATAACGATTGAAAAACTCTTTTCATATAAAAATCGTTTTTAGTATGATCATGCTGGTGCTGTTGGCGGTCTTAAGCGGCTGTACTGGCTCTGAAAAGCAAAAGGGAGTCAGTAATCAAACAATAGAGGAAAGTCGTGTCAAAGAAGATAAGATTATTATGGATGAATTTAATGCATTGCTGCAAAAAGATAATAGTGAAGTAAAAGACGTATTCGAATTTGTTAATAAAAAGATAGCTGCTGTTACACCGCAAAGTGCATCAATTATGCTCAATGCCCTTGAAAATAAGCAACAAGCTGCATTGATTAAAATGAAAGACACTTACGAGGCTGATGCAATACAACAAAAACTGGTAAAAGAGTTTAAAGGAGATCTTACAGACAGTTCTTTACAGGGAATACAAGATCGGGAAACAAAAGAATTATTGCTGAAGACGAAAAGCAATGGCTTTAAAGTGGAGACAGCAGAAGGTTTCTATTTTCCTGTTCTTGATTATTCCCTATATAAGCAGTATCACTCGAATGTAACGCCAGATATTGCTGCTTATATCGACATCATGGCTATTGAATCGGATATCACTCCTGTCAAAGATGCCGCACTTATGATTGGCTGGGAAGAAATTATTAAACGCGGCATAAGTCAGGAAAAGTTTATACAAGAGTATCACAATTCTCCTAAAGCAGCTGATGTAAAGAAACTACTTAAAAATTACCTTGTTTTTGCCCTATATGGAACGAATAATACACCTTTATTTCAATATGAGGATAAGCAAATGTCGCCCGAAGCTAAAGAAATATATTCACACTCTACATGGAGTGGCAGCGGCAGCGGCAGCTTTTCTAAGATTATGGTAGAGTATACAGTACTCGTGAAAAATAATAACTATAATTTAACTCAAGAAGTTGACGAATATAGAAAAAAAGTAATTCAGGAATTTTATTAGACCAGAAAGATAAATGAAATAAGCTTTAAATCTTAAATTGTTTAGCCTGGTATCCATAACCCGGTTGTACACCAGTTTTTGTAAAATTGAAAATCTGTAATACCTTTTTCGTATTGTTCCTCTTTTATTCTATATTTAAAAGTGATCAAAATGATATAAACCAATGATTTTTAATGATTGTAATTAGATGATATACTGTGGGCAATAAGAAGTCCATAGGATATGACAATAATGAAGTGGGGGAAAGTATGGTAAAAATCTGCACAGCGAAAGAGGCGGTAGAAAGTATTTCAGAAGGGATGTCAATTATGATTGGCGGTTTTCTCAATGTAGGTGCGCCAGAGAATTTGATACAGGCTTTAGTTGAAAAAGGTGTTAAGAATTTAACGATTATTTCCAATGATACAGGGTTTGCAGGTAAAGGGATTGGAAAATTGCAAGATCATAAACAAGTTGCCAAAGTTTATACTTCTTATGTAGGAGGACATCCGGCATATGGTCAGTGTATGGACTCAGGCGAAGTTGAAGTTGTTCTAGTACCCCAGGGAACGCTGGCAGAGCAAATCCGTGCGGCTGGAGCAGGTTTAGGGGGAGTATTAACCCCTACAGGTGTGGGAACGATAGCTGCTCAAGGAAAGCAGGAAGTGGTTATTCATGATAAGACGTATCTTATGGAACTTGCCTTGTCCGCTGATGTGGCATTCATTAAAGCACATCAGGCTGATACCAGCGGGAATTTAGTCTACCGCCGTTGTGCCAGAAATTTTAATCCCATTATGGCGACAGCGGCCAAGATTGTGATTGCAGAAGTCGAAGAAATTGTTCCTGTAGGAGCCATCGACCCTGATCAGGTGATAACACCCGGTATTTTTGTGGATTTTATAGTCAAAGGGGACATCGAGTATGGCAGGAATGGATAAGCGTATTCGGGTGGCTCAGCGAGTTGCTCAAGAACTTAAGAATGGTGAAGTGGTCAACTTAGGTATTGGTTTGCCTACTTTAGTTGCCAATTATCTGCCTCAGGGAATTGCTATTATTCTTCACTCAGAGAATGGTTTTCTAGGTATTGGCGCAGAACCAGAGTGTGGAAAAGAAGATAAAGATTTGGTCAATGCCGGGGGAAAATCCGTTAGTATCTTACCCAATGGCAGTTGCTTTGACAGTGCCATGTCCTTTGCGATTATACGTGGGGGGCATGTGGATGTAACCGTACTTGGTGCATTGGAAGTAGATGAAAAAGGAAACTTAGCAAATTGGATGGTACCAGGCAAAAAGGTTACTGGTATGGGGGGAGCCATGGATTTAGTTACAGGTGCAAAAAAAGTAATAATTGCCATGGAACATGTAAATAAAGATGGCTCGCCCAAAATTGTCAAGGAATGTACAATGCCTTTAACAGCAAAGGGAGAAGTCGATTTAATCGTAACCGACATGGCAGTCATTGCAGTTCAGTCAGATGGCCTGCATCTGCTGGAAATTGGTGAAGGTACTACTGTAGAAGAAGTATTGTCTTCAACAGGTGCGAGACTGATTTTACCAAAAGACGGTATTGCTATTTAGATAAAGCACCCCTATTCTTCAAATATTGGAGGATAGGGGTGTCAAATTTATGCATCGCCTTTTTCGACAACAAATACTTTTACGTCTTTCATGCCAAAATCCTGGGCTTTGTCTACGGATGTTTTGGCAATATCGATACGATTGCCCTTAATCGCTCCACCAGTATCCTCTGCTACGGCGTATTCACCATGTCCATCAGGATACTGAATGTAGAGGCGCGATCCTAGTGGAATTACATCCGGGTCAACGGCAACTACACCAGGACGTATCTGTGTGCCCAAATAGGTTTTATCACCCCATTGATCATTGTCATGAGCTCCTGGCGCATAAGCAGTGGCAGTGATATGCAAGACGTCTTCATACTTACTGGGTGTTTTGGAGGATGTGTCTTTGGACTTGCTGTCTTTAGATTTTTGCTGATCACCTTGATTTGGAGTTGATTTCTCCATATGCTTGGAAGTATTAGTATCTTTAGCTTGTTCGGTAACAGCTGGCGGATCTGCATTGGATGGATCTGCTGAAGCATGTGCAACAGGTGCTGCAAGTCCTGGCAGCATAGCTCCAGACAATATAGCGGCGCCAGCTACAGCGGCTGCCGCTATATTCTTGAATTTTTTCTGAAAACGCGAAATTGTGCGATGACGCTTGTTTTTATGATTCATCATAGTATCCTCCTTTAATGAGGTTATTATGATATAGTGTTTGCGAAAAAAAATGTTATACACCTGTGATTTTTTGTATTTTTCATCGTCTAAAGGGTATACTTGCTACCAGATGAATGTCGAGATTTAGAGGAGTAAAGCACCTCGTTCTTTATAACGGGTGATTAAAAATTCAGAATCTACGCTTTGAATTCCATCAATGGATTGCAGCTTGCGCATATAGTGATTTCCTTGTTCTTGGTTATCAAAGAGGGCATGTACATGTAAGTGGGGGTGACCACTCATCTGATATACATTTGTTATTTCCTGGTCAGCAAAGAGTTTTTCGGCGATGGAGTCGATCTTAGACCATTCGACATTGATGTTAAAGTACATGGAGACCATCTTTCCAGCTTTAAGAGGGTTGACTACAATGGTAAAACGATCAATAATTCCATGATCGATTAATTGGTTAATACGTTCTCTGACAGCCGCACGCGTTAAATTCAAAAGACGACCGAGTTCTGCGTTGCTCAGACGTCCATTTTCTGATAAAAATTTAAGGATTTTTCTATCCACTTCATCTAGGTTCTTGAATTGCATAGTGCATCTTCCTTTCAAACACTAATTTTTTTATTACAACGTAAAAAAAAACATATAAATATTGATCGAATGTATGTATTATATTATACTTGTGTTAGAGGTTAAAAGAAACTTTATTTTAATTCTACTTAATATAATGAGTAGAATTACATGGAGAAATCTAGAGTAGTGGCTATTCTAGGTATTTTAATTATTGGGGTGAGAAATGTGACGATTGTAGCTATTAAGATACTGCTTGTTTCTATTTCGGCAGGTGCACTTGGCTCTATCTTAGGTCTTGGCGGCGGGATTATTGTGACACCTGCTTTGACATTATTATTTGGAGTGGATATTCAACATGCCATTGGAGCAAGTCTTATCTCTGTTATTGCTACCTCCAGCGGTGCAGCAGTTGCATACATCAAGGATGGAATAACAAACATTCGAGTGGGCATGTTTTTAGAAATAGCGACAACAGTAGGTGCTATTACAGGAGCTTTAGTTGCAGGCTTAATTTCGCCAAATCTTTTGTATATCATTTTTGGTCTGTTATTGTTGTATTCTGCTCTGGCTATGCTTAAGAAAAGCAAAGAAGAATTGCCTGAAGAAGTGCCTCTACATAATGTAGCAAAGACGTTAAAGCTGCAAGGGGAGTATTATGATAAAGCGCTAAAGAAAAATGTTTCCTATAATGTGGATAATGTTTATAGCGGTTTCGGCGTGATGTATGGAGCTGGCATTATATCTGGACTGCTGGGTATCGGAAGCGGGAGCTTTAAAGTAATGGCAATGGATGTTTTTATGAAGCTTCCTTTAAAAGTCTCCAGTGCAACAAGCAATTTCATGATGGGTGTTACCGGAGCTGCCAGTGCGGGAATTTATTTGTATAGGGGCGATATAAGTCCCATTATATCGGCACCAGTGGCAATTGGCGTATTGATAGGAGCTACCATTGGAGCAAAGATTATGCAGCGTTTGAAAAGTAAAACCATTCGTAAACTATTTATTCCGGTTCTCATGTATGTAGCCATACAAATGATGGCACAGGGATTGGGGGTTAAATTGTGAGTGAAATGATGAATAAAGATACGCAGGGGCCTTCTAAAGAGCCTAATGAAGTTGAAATTTTTGTTAGTAAGTCTTTGCGTTTTGGCGTGCTGTTAAGTGGTGCGGTTATTTTGATAGGTCTAGTCCTCTTTTTAAGCAGTGGGGAAGGTGGCTATCCGGGAGACTCTTATCCGACACGGCTTAGAGATATTTTTGCAGGCGCTTTTGATATGAAACCTTTCGGAATTATCTTAGCAGGCTTAGTTTTATTGATTTGCACGCCCATTATGCGTGTGGGAATTTCCGCATTAGTATTTCTGAAGGAAAAAGATTGGTTGTACGTTGGTATATCAGCAGTAGTTTTTATAATTCTAGTTAGTGGATTTTTCTTTGGCAAATAGAAAAGTGAAGTAGATTTGGAGGTTCTTTTTATGAATCGAGTATTTGAGATTCAAGAAAAAATTCTGGATAAAATTGCGGAATTTGAAAGTGCAGATATACAAAGAGATATAACGTTAAGCTGGGAGAGAATACATTTGGCAAGCTGCGCAGCAGTGGGACGAATTCTTGCATTGAAGCGCGGCGCTGATCCTGAATTGAGTGCCATAGCCTGTTCAGTACATGATTATGGTCGTATCATCACAGGAAAGCAGCGGGATCATGCTATGGCAGGGTATGAACCTCTCAAACTATTTCTTGAAGAGAGCGGCTGTTTTACCCCAGATGAGGTTGAATTACTAGCAACAGCTGCAAAAAAACATAGCAGCAAAAAAGAAGTAGGGAGCCCTATTGAAGAAATCGTCAAAGACGCAGATGTATTTGACTGCTATCAGTATGGAATGCCCCTGGATCGAGAAGAACAAAGAGCTCGATTAAAGACTATCTTAGAGGAAATAAGTCATTGATGTAAAAAACGTGAAACGCGAAGATGCGAAGATTTGAAGACTATGAAGGATAAGTAATACACCTACTACCTTCGTGTTCTTCGTATATCTTCGCATCTTCGCGTTTCAACAGGTTTTATTTTATAGCAGTACTGCTTTTTAGTAGATTTGTATCACAAGGTAAGAGGTGAATAGGATCATCGAAAGCAGCATTGCGTAGTCTTGCAGGGCGAGGGTGACATTGTTCTTAAAACTTCGTGTTTTTCGGCTGCCAAAACCGCGCAATTCTAAGCTGAGTGCCATTGTCTCTGATTTGGTAACGGCCTTAAGAACAAGAGGTTTGATAACCGCCATATAGGAGAAGAAACGCTGCAGTACATTGCCTTGGGGGGAATAACCCCGGCAAGCTTGGGCTTCTTGGATTGCTTTGCTCTCTGCTAAAAAATCGGGAATGAACCGCAGTGCTGCGGTTAGCATAAATGCATATTCATAAGGAATATGGCATTGCAAAACCAAAGCTGCTGACAAGTCCTGCATTCTTGTGGTCGCCAATAAAATGAAGAAGACGAGAGTCATAGCAATCATCTTGCTGGCAGTAATGGCGGCAAGCAGTATATCATTATTGATGGCGTACTGCATACCAGCTAAAATGGCAGCAAAGACAAATAAGCTGGCAATCCCCTTATAAACACTTGAGCCAACTTTTGCAATAGCCAGAAGAATTAATTGGCAAACAATCAGTGCTGTTAAGGCAGGAAGAGATTGTAATACAATGGACCATATGGTGACAAAGATTGTCAATGCTAATTTAGTGATGGGGGCTATTTTCTGCATGGTCATCATTCCTCCTTAAAAGAGTTGCAATTTGATTGCCTAGCTGTGTGATAGAATTCGTCTGTGATATTTGGAAAGAAGCAAGCTGGCGGGAAATTTTTAGAGCAGCGGGTTCGATTAGTCCCCAGTCTGTTAGTTGGTTCGTGTCATGGAACAATTCAGCTACAGTACCATCGAATACTTTTTGCCCTTTTTTCATAACGACAGCCCTTTGGGCACAGGAAGACAAGAATTCCATATCATGAGTGACTAACAAGATAGTAGTACCTTGTTGATGCAGTTTTAATAACAATTGCAATAATTGCTCACGTTCCCTAGCATCCTGACCGCTCGTAGGTTCATCCAGGATCAGTATTTTAGGCTGCATAGCCAAAGCAGAGGCAATGGTAAGGCGTTGCTTTTGTCCTTTGGATAGGGAGAGAGGATACGCAGCAGCTAAATGAGAGAGTCCAGTGACTTCTAGCGCCTGGGTAACGAAAGTCTGGATTTGTTCTGGACTACAGCCTATTTGCTTGGGACCGTAGGCTACTTCTTCTGCTACTGTATCATGAAAGATCTGACGGTCAGGATTTTGAAAAACATAACCAATGTGATGTGCCATTCTAGCGGGAGTTGCGGTTGCTAAACTATTTCCTTGAAAGAAAAGCTCACCTTTCGATGGTTTTTTTAATGTCATCATCAGACGGGTCAGAGTGGTTTTGCCGCTGCCGTTGCGTCCAACGATGGCCAAGAATTCTCCTGGATTTACCCTTAAAGAAACATCATGAATGTCGTGAGATTGTGCTTTATAGGAGAAGTAAACATTTTTTAGTTCAAGCATTTTTCCGAGCCTCCTCCTCTAGCGCTTTGCCCAACTGTGTGATGGCTTCTTCCTCTGTATGCCAGGGAGGGAATTGCCTTGTCGCAAGCTCTTCTATCATAAGCTTTAACTGCCATAGGGGCGGTATCGCTTCTGCAAAAATTTGTTTTTTTGCCATGAAGCTGAGTACATTTTCAGGAGTATCATTCAAAATCAATTGACCGTTTTCTAACAGAATAAATTGATCTGCATAGGGAAGAACGGTGGCAATATCATGTTCGACTACCAGTATTGTGATACCATGCTCTTGATTTAAGTCACTGAGGAGCTTATATAATGAGTGAGTTCCTTCAGGGTCCAGAGCGGAAGTTGGTTCGTCCAGAACGAGTATTTTTGGATTGGTTGCCAGAACGCTGGCAAGGACCAGACGTTGTTTCTGCCCTCCGGATAAATCAGTAACGGCTTGTTTTTCATAACCTGTCAAACCAACTTTGGCGAGTACCTCTTCGACTCTTTGCGTAATTTCTTCGGGAGCAATCCCTAAGTTTTCAAGACTGAAAGCAACTTCTTCTTCTACAGTCATGGTCACTAATTGAGTTTCATAGTCTTGTAAAACAGTACCGACTGTAAGTGCCAATTGCTGCATAGACGATTCTTGTGTATGAATTCCAGTGACGTAGACTTTTCCAGCAGAACTGCCGCCAAAGTAGTGGGGAACGGCTCCTGCTACTGCTAGACAAAGTGTTGTTTTTCCTGCCCCGCTTGGACCTAATATAACAGAAAAGGATCCTTTTTCAATGGAAATCGTTATGTTGTCAAGGACCTTTTTGGGATGATTGTAGGCGTAGCTGAATTTTTGCAGGGCAATGGCTGGCATTATTGATCACCTTTCAAGTCAAATAATTTTTTTGCGGGGAAATACAGGATTTGCGTGATGGCGGCATTGGCAGCAGCTACTGTAAATACGACAGGTATCATAGCGTATAGATATACAGACAAAGGTAGGGAAAGTACGACTTTGAGTATGGTGATGAAGGTCATACCGCTAGCTATGGTGCTGATAAATCCTGTTACGGCAGGCTTAATGTTGAGCTTGCCTAATGTCATATTAAAAGTGTGGCAGACGAGCAATGTACATATAATAGCACCGACGGGCTCACTCAATAGGTTACCATAAGGAAAAGCAGACTTCGAAGTTGGGATATTAATGGCTGCAGCAACCAGACCGATACCGAACGATTGTTTAAGGGTAGGTTTGGTTAAATTAATAGCAATACAATACATGGCAATGGTCCAGTTGGGAGTTACGCCGCCAATATTTGGACTGACTAAATGCAAAATGGCACCAATAGCCAAAAGTAAGGTTGTAATCGTAACCCAGCGATAGCGACCGCCTTTATTTTTATCATGGATGGTTAATTCTGATTCATTTTTTTCTAATTCCATCGTAATCGTGCTCCTTCATTTTAAAATAAAAAACCTCGTCTCTATACATGCATGTGCATATATAGGGACGAGGAGTTAACTCGCGGTGCCACCCTGATTAGCTTTTGAAAAAAGCTCAGCTTTACAAGATACAGGATAAAATTCAATCCGATACCTGCTTCCTGATAACGGCGGAAGAATCCCGACAGCGCCTACCCCGTACATACGGATCAGACTGTATCTCCCAGGCCCATTCCACATACCGAGTAGTGCCAAACTTCCACTGTCATTGGCTCGCTGTAACCCTTTGTGTATTGTGTACTCTTCCTGTTCATCGATAATGAATATGCATTTTAACGTATTGTAACAGATAATACAGGTATCTGTCAATGAAAAAACCTGTTAAAAACGGAATTTATTTACGACTTCCTGCAGGTTCTGCGCCATTTCGCCCAAAATCTGGCTGGAGGAAGCGATTTCTTCCATGGATGCTGATTGTTCCTGGGTGGCTGCTGAGACCGTTTGTGTTTCTTCAGAAGTCTTTTTACTTAAAGCATCAATTTCTTTTACCGATAGTACGATGACTTGGCTGCCATCGGCGATCTGCTGTATGGCTGATGAAATATCTTTGATCTGTGTTGATACTTCAAGTATGAGTTGAGCAATTTCCTGGAATGACTTTCCTGCCACATCTACAACCTCGGCTCCTATTTTTACTTCAGTAGTGCCCTTGGTCATGGCAATCACAGCTTCTGTAGTATCACCTTGAATTTCTCCAATCAGTTGAGCTATTTTCTTCGCGGCTTCTTGCGACTGTTCAGCTAGTTTTCTTACTTCTTCGGCAACTACAGCAAATCCTCTGCCTTGTTCACCGGCCCTGGCCGCCTCTATAGCAGCATTTAACGCTAGTAGGTTTGTCTGTCCTGCAATACCGGATATGGTACTGACGATTTGTCCAATTTCTTTAGATTGTTCTCCCAATTTTGTGATAACTTGGGCTGAGGTATTTACTGTTTTTTCGATTTGCGCCATTTGGTTAATGGCCTTTTCTATTGATTCGCCGCCTTTGATCGCGGTCTCAGAGGCTTGAGAGGATTTCCCCGCTACAATCGTAGCATTGTTGGCAATTTGTTGAATGCCGACAGACATTTGTTGTACGGCAACCGTTGTTTCAGTAAAAGTTGTTAGCTGCATTTCAGCGCCCTGGGCCATATCGGAAATGGAAGCCGCTATTTGGCCAGCAGCTTGCGTGGAATGAGAGGCACTTGCTGTGAGCTGCTGGGAAGAGGTCATGACTTGATCAGCTGCATGGGCAACTTTTTCAATTACAAGACGCAGATTACTTTTCATTTGATTAAAGGAAGCCGCCAGCTGGCCCAGTTCGTCGGAAGATCGTGTTTTAATATCATCTACTGCAAGGTTGCCGAGTGTAATTTCTGAGGCAGCCTGTGCAACCAGTTTTGCAGGTATGGAGATTCCCCGGCTGATATAGATGCTAATGCCAATGGCAATCGCTGCAACGAAAAGGCTAACGAGAACTAGCAGCAGTTGTACTTCACTAGCTTTTTGCGTACTATGTTCTTCTTGCTCTCTTACATATCCTTTTACTAATAATATAAGCTCTTTGGTTGCTGCTATGGAATTCTCAGACGGTTTGCCTGCCTGCTGCATGTAAATACCAACCTGTTCAATATTGTTGGCACGTTTTGCTTCAATGGATTTTGCTGCAATGGTATCAAAGGCCAGCTTTTCTTTCTTTAACGTTTCTAAGACCGCCTGGGAATTTTGAAAGGACAATGCAGCTTGGAGTTTGTTGATCTTATCATCGCCATATTTGCGATAGTTATCAAAGGTAGCTACGTCAGCCAAATCACCTGTGAAATTAAAACGACGCATAGCCACAGCCTCATTTGATACGTCTATGGCAAGTTCCTCAACCAGCTCAAGCTGATAGAGACTATCTCTCATGATTTCTTTTGAAGTTGAATTTAATTCACCCACTTGAAAATAAGTAAATGCACTCATAATAAATACTAAAGCGATGACCACCATAAATCCACTTAAAATTTTTATTCTGATTGTCATAATGAGAGCGCCTCCTTTTTTAAAAAAATAAAAAGTTACATATTAAGTTTAGAAAAAGACATTTATATATAAAAAAAGCTGGCAGTTGAGCCAGCTTTAATAAGCATGTACTTTGCTGTCGCAGCATTGCGACAAAATGTTTTGTATTAAATTGTACTATAACTATTATAATAACATAAATAGGAAATAGTCAATCTTATTCGTAGTAAATCATGTTAAATTATGCTAAAAATATAATATCGTTGCAGAAATATCTTAAAATTTTAGGATTGAGGCATACTATTAGGAATAGGAATTGTAAAGTTAGGTACTTTTGGACAGACTAAAATTGATGATTTTTGGTGTGAAAGGGGTTAGTTTATGCGCATCCGCTTGGGGTATGTAGCCATAGCTTTAGGCATTTCTCAAGGATCTCCCAATAAAACAACTACTGTCCTTAATTTAACTAAAATTAAGGACAAAAAGGATCAGCTTAGTAAACTCAGACGCTTGGCAGAAGAAAATTTAGCTACGCAGCTGCGTGTGATGCGTTATAATGCAGCTCATCACATTCAAGTATTTCGGATTACTTCGCAGCTAATCCCTCTAGCGACTCATCCCGTTGCCTTTGGGTGGGATTATTGTGAGGATTTTCGCTCAGAATTGCTTGCCATTGGTGATATTGTAAAAAGGCATGGATTACGGGTTAGCGCTCATCCCGATCATTTTACGATTTTGAATAGTCCACTTGAACATGTAGTAGAAGCGGCCCTTGCAGATTTGCGGTATCATGTGAATCTTTTTGAGGCTATGGAATTGGGAGCCGAATCTAAATTAGTGCTGCATGTAGGGGGATTATATAAAGACAAAGTGCAGTCAATCGAACGTTTTAAAGTAATATTTCAGCAGCTTCCTGATACTATTCGGGAACGGATTATTATTGAAAATGATGATAAATCTTATACTGCCAAGGATGTACTCACTCTTTGCCAGGAGATAAAAGCACCTATGGTATTAGATGTACATCATGATCATTGCTGCAATGAAGGAATACATCTTGAAGATATTCTGCCAGAAATATTTGCAACTTGGGGAAGTCAGATACCTAAAATTCATTTTTCCAGCGCAAGAGAAAGCGCAAATAAAAGAGCACATGCGGATCATATTGCTGTGGATGAATTTTTGAGATTTTTAAACATAGCGAAGAAGTGCAGCCGTGATTTTGATGTTATGATAGAAGCAAAAGAAAAGGATTTGGCACTATTTTCCTTAATGGAAAAGCTAAAAGAAAATTCTGGAGTAAAGGTTATCAACGAAGCTGAGATAGAATATTAGCTTCAAGTTTTTTTCTTTGTATTTGATTTGAAAATCCTTTGACATGTTGTCGAAGAAGATGATATCATGATTAAGAATTACAGAATATTATGCTTTTACAAACAATTAAATAATAATGAAATAGGTGCCCTACGGGGCTTAATAGGGAAGTTCGGTGCAATGCCGACGCGGTCCCGCCACTGTAATAGGGAGCAAAGCCATAGGTGCCACTGGGGTAAGATCCTGGGAAGGCTGGCAGAGCAATGAACTAGAGCCAGGAGAACTGCCTATTTGACAATCACCGTTACACCCACGAGCGATGGGGAGGCGATTAAGTATCTAACATTGTAACCTATTTCTTCCCGGCGCAGCGTGCTGGGATTGTTATGGATATAAAAGATAGTACTTATGTCTGTCTCCTGCTTATGTGGGAGGCATTTTTTTGTTCGGCAAAGCATAATCAAGGAGGTGTTTTCAGCAGAATTAACAAGTACATATATGGAGATAGGTGCCCTACGGGGCTTAATAGGGAAGTCGGTATGATGCCGACGCGGTCCCGCCACTGTGATGGAGAGTGAGCCAAGTTATACCACTGAGAATCAATTCTTGGGAAGGTTTGGCAAGCAATGACCCAAAGCCAGAAGAACTGCCTATCTAACAGTCACCGTTTTACCCACGAGCGATGGGGAGGGGATTTATAGGCATCTTTTTATTTAGATTGCTCTTTTAGTCTGCCCTCCCCATGCAACCCGAAATTATACTTATATATAAATAGCAGCATGAGGAGTGAAAGTATTTTGAAGAGAAATGTAACTAAAAAGATGATTGCGGCGTTAGCCTTAGGATTTATGGTCATGCCCTGTGTACAAGCTGAAGAGGATAAGAGTTTTGAGTTTGATCCAATGATTGTAACGGCCTTGCGAGGAGAAAGCAAAGAGCTGGATACCCCTGCAAATGTAACGGTAAAATCCGGAGATGAACTGCGAGCCACTGGAGCAAAGACTGTCATTGATGCATTGCAATTTGTGGAAGGTATTAATATTTACTCCCAAAATCCATACGGACAGTCCGCAGGGAGAATGAGCAGCGAGCTTGTTATGAGAGGCATAAAAAAAGGTACGCTGATCATGGTAGATGGTGCCCCAATTAATATGAATGGTATGTTCCAGCTTGATAATATTCTGCTGGAGAATGTAGAAAAAATAGAGGTTGTTAGAGGACCAGGATCCGTTATGTATGGCAGTGATGCTTTTGGCGGCGTTATTAATATTATGACTAAGAAACAAGTGAATAATTCCATTACCGTTTCCACAGGTAATAAAGGGCAGCAAAATTATAATCTTAATTTCCAATCAGGAAAATTAGCATTTAGCAGTTCATTTGTTGATACAGGAGAAGTGAATAATCTTACTAAAACCGTGGATTCTAACCCTGCTAAATCAACATATGACAATTTTCTTGGAGGTGAAAAGCAGAGTTTTAATGCTACTTATCAATTTAATGATAAAATGACATTATATTATACCCATACCGAAGATGAATTGAACAAAGAAAGAAGAAGCCTAATGACAAAGAAGGTGACTAGTTTATATAATGATCAGGAAAATCTGGATCGAATTAATTTTCAGTATAACGATAAGGATTGGAAAGCTATGCTTTATGGTTCATTCCGCGATCTCGATTACACTACTAAAACCGTCAGCACAGGAGCCTATGCTTCCAATATCAATTTAAAATCATCAAAATATGGACTGGATGCCAATAAATCATGGGATGATCAGCAAATACACTATTTGGCAGGTATTACACTAGAGCAGGAAAAATATAAAACAATAGATTTTGTAAAACCAGAAAATTCAAAGGGAACTTATGAACGAACAGTTACGTCTCTTTATACCCAAGGAACTAAGGATTTTAATGAAAATAAAAAACTGATTTTAGGTCTTAGGGGACAACATGCCAGAACAGAGAGCGGTGATGAGTACAATCAATTTTTACCACAAATACAATACAATCAAAAGTTGAGGCAGGATAGTTCCTGGTTTGTCAATGTCGGAAAAGCTTTTCGATTACCGACTCTTACTGAATTGCATACAGGTACAACCAGTAACTTTACATCTAATTCTAATTTAAAGCCAGAAAGTGGATGGACGTATGAGACTGGTTGGAAAAAAGAAAGTCAAATTGGCACGCTAAAAACAACTATCTTTATGATGAATATTGACAACCATATTGATACTGATTCTTCAAAGATGTTTCAAAACTTTAGCAAATTTAAAAATGAAGGAATCGAAGTCAGCTGGCAACAAAGGTTATCAGATAAATATAGTTATACTGTTGGCGGTGTTTATGGTAATCCACGAGAAAAGGATGCAACAGGTGAGTGGATTCGA
This sequence comes from Pelosinus fermentans DSM 17108, assembly GCF_000271485.2. Taxonomy (NCBI): domain Bacteria; kingdom Bacillati; phylum Bacillota; class Negativicutes; order Selenomonadales; family Sporomusaceae; genus Pelosinus; species Pelosinus fermentans. The sequence continues at coordinate 3,902,856 of NZ_AKVN02000001.1, read as the reverse complement.
GCATATAGCCGCATTCAGGGAAATCTCACACTTCGCTATACCTTGGACAAGCTGACAGCTAATTTAGCGGCTAACTATACTGCTGATCGATCCAATAAGGCACTAAATGCTCTGCCAGTCAGTCTGATGGTCAATTACCAGTTAAAACCTGAAACTGCTGTATTTGCTACCATAAGAAACGTGTTAAATCGTAATGATGTAACGACAAATAGTAGCAGTTACTATTATGCAGCGCCGCGAACTGTTGAGTTTGGTGTAAAACATTCATTCTAGAGGATAAGGTTAGAGTGTAACAACTAACAAATTGATCTAAAAAATAGAAATCACCTGAATGTTGTGTTGTCTTCAGGTGGTTTTCTTTTCATAAAAGAATTAAATCTTTTTATGAGATTATAATAATCATAAAAAACATGATAAATCATTTAAATAATGAGGGATTATCGTGAAGTATAAAATGCTATTAATTTTTCTTACCGTTTTTTTTATTTTTGGCATTATGGGATGCGCTCAGAAGCAGAATGGGGGAGTGCCAGCAACTGGCAGTTCCAATTATCTTAGTATTCAAGATGATGCTGGACGCCAAGTGATATTACCGAAAAAACCAGAGCGAATTGTACCTCTTTCTCAAAGCTTGGTAGATCTGCTTTATGCTGTTGGCGGGAGCGCAGCAGGCAGGCCCAGCTCGCGGACAGGAACTTTACCTAAAGATATGCAAATCCTGCCTGAAGTAGGCCATGTTGCTAATATAAATACCGAGAAGGTAATGTCCCTGCAGCCCGATTTAGTAATTGGATATCAGGGACTGCATGAAAAAAACATTCCGATTATGGAAAGCAGTAATATCCCCTTCATAATAGTAAAAATAAAAACCTATGATGATGTTATCAAGAATATTAATCTTTTTGGAGGTATTGCAGGCAGGAGAGAGCAAGCTCGAATCGTTGCAGACCAAATGAACCAGCGAATAAAAAAAGTAGTGGATCAGCTTCCTTCAACTTCCAAGAGTGCAGTGATTCTCCATGCCACTGGCAACAGTGTAACAGTACAGCTGGAAAATAGTATTGCCGGGGATGTGGCTAAGATCATTAAACTGAAAAATGTAGCAGCGGATAGTATACCTTTAGATGGAAATCCAGAATCCACGCCTTACAGCATAGAGAAATTAGTAGAAAAAGATCCTGATATTATTTTGATTACCTTCATGGGTGAAAAAGCTGATATTGAGAAACGGCTAAAGCTGGAGGTGGAAAGCAATCCTGCCTGGAATGGTCTTCGAGCGGTGCAAAATAAGCAAGTTTTTTATCTTTCCATGGAATTATTTTTACTAAACCCAGGAATACGTTATGATGAAGCAGTTGCGTATATGGCAAAGATTGTGTACCCTGAGACATATGGTATTATTCAATAGACTGGCTGAGAACATGAGGATGAGGAGGATACCATGAAAATAGTTATATTAACCGTTTCCAATGCGGCCTTAGCAGATATCGTACATGTGCTGCGAGATATAAATAAGGAATTTCCGGATGCTTTACAGCTGAGTTTATTTTATGCAGCCAAGCATTTCCATAAAGGAGAAGCAGAGCGAATTTGTCAAGGAATTCAACATGCGGATTTTATTCTCCTGGATTTGATGGGAGCCTCTCGTGAATACGAAGAGCTTGTTATTGAAGCCTGCCAAGAAAAGACTTGTCAGATTCTTCCCATTGGCGGTGATAAGGAAGAAATTCGCAGACTTCTCAGGTTAGGCAGCTTTTCTGGTAAAGATATGCAAAATGGTATGCAGCCAAGTGCTCGTGCATCTCTTGATTCCATGGTGCGCATGTCCAATATGGCAGAAAAGCTGGGAAAAATGCTTCCTGTGGGGAAATTGAAAGATATAAAGAACTATATACAAATCATTAAATATTGGAAAAATGCAGAAGAAGAAAACATTCGAAATATGTTGTATTTGATTGGAAGAGATTATGGTAAAAATCGAGACTTTCCTAAGCCAAAAGATCCTGTAGGAGCAGAAGATACTGGGATTTTTGATCCAACGGCATCTCAATATTTTTCCAGCGTAGCAGAATATCGGTGCAGCAGTAATTTTGATGAACAAAAACCAACAATTGCTCTGTTATTTTACGGACATAACTATCCAAACCGAACAAGAGGCTGTGTGGCTGCTTTTATGGAGAAATGCAAATCTTTTGCAAATCTATTACCCATTGCCTTCGCTCGTACAACCAGTCGCGATATAGCGAAATTAAGAGATATTTTATCTGTGCAGACAGAGAAAAAAATAGATCTTGTAGTAAGTTTTCTGGCTTTTCGATTAGGGGCAGGCCCCATGGGGGGAGATGCCGAGTCTGCTGTACAACTGCTGGAAGAATTAGATGTTCCCTTTATGCATCCTTTTTTTATGTCACGCAGAGAAATGGCAGAATGGGAACAATCTCCCCAGGGAATCAACTCTACAGAATTTCTGATTCAAATGATGCTTCCGGAACTGGATGGCTGCATAGAGACAATACCCATAGGAGCGCTGGCTTCTGCTGTTTATGACGCTGATTTGGAAATCAGGATTCAAGAACTTACCTTAATTGAAGAGCGAGCCAATAAAGTAGTAAGCCGTATTCAAAAATGGCTGGCTCTTCGCCATAAGCCAAATAAAGAAAAAAAGGTAGCAATCATTTGCTATAACTATCCTCCTGGTGAGGATAATCTCTTTGGTGGAGCCTTTTTGGATACCTTTGTTTCTGTAGAAAAAATACTGGGAATGTTACATAGAGAAGGATACCAAGTGGAACCGGTTACAGAAGCTGCATTGCGTGAAACCTTTACAGCAGGCAAATTAGTGAATTCTGGACGTTGGGGAGAAGAAACTGCTGATGTGCCTTTTATTCGTTACCCCAGTAGAACCTATCGCCAGCGATTAGGCAGCACCAAGTGGAGTGATGAACTAGTCAGGCAATGGGGGCAAGATCCAGGGGAAATTATGAGTGAAGCCGAAAATTTATTAATCCCAGGAAAAATATTTGATCATATTTTTGTTGGACTGCAGCCCTCCCGGGGGATACATGAGCAGCCTGAACAATTTTATCATGATAAGGCTTTACTGCCTCATCATCAATACATTGCATTTTATCAATGGCTAAAGGACGAATTCAAAGCCGATGTGATTATACATGTAGGTACTCACGGTACATTAGAATTTCTGCAAGGTAAAGAGTGTGGGATGTCAGGTGATTGTCTGCCGGATTATCTTTTACAGGATCTGCCTCATGTTTATTTATACTATGCTGGCAATCCCGCAGAAGCCATGACTGCCAAACGTCGGTCTCATGCCGTATTGGTAAGTTATCAGTCGCCTCCTTTTACGGAAAGTGAGCTATATGGTGATTTGGCTGAATTAGAAGGATTCATTCACCAGCGGCAAGAAGCAGAGCTCCTTGATCCTAGTCGATTACCCGCTCTTGAAAAGCTGATTTGCAGCAAAGCAAAGGAGCAAAATCTTCCATGCAATATAGAAGAATTAGAGCACGAACTCTATCGCATGAGACGCTCCCTGATTCCACGAGGATTACATGTTTTTGGACAAGGATTCAGCCTCGATGAGGCCAAGGATTTTGTGAACTTTATTTTGCGTTATGATCGCGGGGAGCTGCCAGCGTTGCAGCGCATTATAGCTCAGGATGAGGGGCTGGACTATGATCAATTACAGGAGCAAGATCAGGTGCTGATCCTTGCTTCACTGGATCAGAAGTCCAGGATGATCATAAATGGCTATATCGAGAAGCGTTCCATATCTAAAGGGTTATTACAAGATCAAAGAGTAAGAAAAAGCTGTGAAGCAATATTGGAATTTGGAATGGCTGTCTTTAAAAATAGTAGAGAGTGCCAAGAAGAAGGCGGCTTGCTCAAAGTGCTGGCGGGCCGTTACTTACCCGCTCGCCTGGCAGGAGACATGGTCAGGAATCCTGATATTCTGCCCACTGGATATAACTTGTACCAATTCGATCCTCGTTTGGTTCCCAGCGCGATTGCCATAGAACGAGGTGCCAGAATTGCGAAGAATACGTTAGAGCAATACTGGAAAGAACATGGCTGTTATCCTAAAAGTACAGCTATAATTTTATGGGGACTGGAGACATCTCGTACTCAGGGAGAAACCTTAGGGCAGATTCTTTATTATTTAGGCGTGAGTGTGGAGCGCAGGAAAAATCAATTTTCTCCTTCCTTTATCATTATTCCTCAAGAGGAATTGGAGCATCCGCGCATCAATGTAGTGATCAATATTTGCGGATTTTTTCGTGATATGTTTCCTATGCTGATTGGAGAATTGCACGATGTATTCCAAGCAGTAGCGGAGTTAGATGAGAAAAATGAAAACAATTATCTCAAAGCGGCTTCATATTCTCTTTATAAAAATTTACTGGGAGAAGGATATTCTTCTCAGGAAGCAAAAGAACTGTCCTGCGCTCGCATATTTGGGCCTGCAGAAGCGGAATATGGGAGTAAAGTATCTAAAATGATTGAGCTAAAAACATGGGAAGATGAAAAAGAACTAGGTCAAACCTATACGAAAAATTTGCAGCATGTATACAGCAAAAATTATCGGGGCAAGACCATTGAAGGCCTCTTCAACAGCCATCTAGCGGCGGTCGACATTGTATCTCAGGTTCGCAGCAATCATGAATATGAGGTTACTGATCTTGATCATTATTACGAGTACTTTGGAGGACTGTCTAAATCCGTTGAGACAGCTAAAGGAGAAAAAGTAAAAGTATACATTACGGATACCACAGGAGAAAAGGTTCAGACCGAAACAGTAGATAAGTCCATCGCCCGTGGTGTACGCACCAGGCTCCTAAATCCAAAATGGATTAATGGAATGCTGGAACATTCTTATCATGGAGCGCAAAAAATAAATGACCGATTTGAAAATATACTGGGATTAGCTGCGACTACCAATCAGGTTGAGAATTGGATTTTTAGCGACATGTATAAAACCTATGTTGCTGATCCGATCATGCGCCAAAAGATGGTAAACAATAATCGTTGGGCTTATTTCAGCATGCTGGAAAGACTGATGGAATGCAACAAAAGAGGATATTGGAAACCAACTGATGAAGAAATGAAAACATTACGACAAGCCTTTCTCCAGGTCGAAGGAGATATTGAAGAAGAGATATAAACAAGGTCTGGATTTCATAGTGAAATCCAGACCTTGTTTATAAGTAAAAAAGTTATTGCGACAGAGAGGAAGGCGCGGACTGCTCACAGGTCAAATCTTTCGCAGCGACTTCAACATCGTTTGCATAGTTAAGTCCCCATTGGCATAAAGTAGCTAATATAGGCAAAAGACTTTTTCCGGCTTCTGTAAGGGAGTATTCTACTTTAGGGGGGATCTGTGTATAAATGTAACGATGTACAAGTCCATCCGCTTCTAAGTCTCTTAATTGCTGTGTCAACATTTTTTGGGTGATTTGCGGTAAGGTTCTTTTCAGTTCACTAAAGCGCAGTGTATTTTCACCTAAATGCCAAAGAATCAAGGATTTCCATTTCCCACCAATGAGATCTAAGGTTAATTCCATAGAACATTGGTATTGAATATTTTTGAATTGAATCATATTATTTCACTCCTAATGACATAACAGTATAAAAAAAGATACTACCTTGCGAATAAGTGCGTACTTGTTTTAGCCACTTTTATTGTCTAATATTATATCATGAAAAATATTTTCGGTATAGGAAAAATAATATTGCTATTTTGGGTCTAAAAAGAAGGAGGTAACAATATGAAAAAGTCATTAGGTGCAAATACGTTCGCTATGCCATCTCCCGTGTGGGTAGTGGGTTCTTATGGCGAAGGTGGTGAGCCTAATATCATGACAGCTGCTTGGGGCGGTATTTGTTGCTCCGCTCCGCCGTGTGTGGCAGTATCCTTACAGAAACCGCGGGCTACATATCAAAACATTTTAAATCACCAAGCATTTACCATCAGTATACCCTCCAGCATTCATTTAGTTGAAACGGATTATGTAGGGATAGCCAGCGGAAAAAATTCAGATAAATTTTCAGTTGCAAAGTTAACCGTTGTTAAAAGTGATCTTGTGGATGCTCCTTATGTGCAGGAATTTCCTTTAATATTAGAATGTAAGTTATTACAAGCAATCGAACTTGGCATGCACACACAGTTTATCGGAGAAATTGTAGATGTAAAGGCAGAAGAACATGTGCTTGATGAAAAAGGAGTACCAACGTTAGAAAAAGTAAATCCGTTTATCTTTAGTGCGCCGGAAAGAATGTACTATCGCATTGGTCATGCTTTGGAAAAATCACATTCGGTTGGTTTGAAACTGAGAAAAATTCCAGAAAAGTAGGAGAATAGAGTTATAGAAAAAAGGTGATGGTAAAAGAGCCATCACCTTTCTTAAGTAAATCGTGACTTGTTAATAAGTTGACGCTATTTCTTTTGTGCTTTGATCTTTTCAGCAATACCGGTTTCTTGTACCGTTTTAGATAATTTTTGTCGTTCTGTTAACCATTTCTCTTGTGATTCTTTAGGACCTAAATAAGTTACCTTTAAACCAAGATTTTTCATGTTTTTTACAAACTCAGGATCATTAATCATTGCTTTCAATCCTTGAGTTAATTTTATCTTGGCTTCATCTGGTAAATCTTTAGGGGCGGCTATCCCATACCAGTTAGTACATACAACGTCTAAATTCTGTTCTTTAAACGTAGGAACATTTATAAAATCTGGTTCATCTAGTCGTTGCTCACTTGCCACAGCCAAGACTTTGACCATTCCATTTTTCAGCTGTTCTTTAACAGATGCCGGGTTAAGAAAGGCAACTTGAATGTGTCCACCTAGCAAACTTGCCATTGCTTCGGCTGCACTTTGATAAGGGACTTGTTCAATTTGAATATTAGCAGCTTTAGCAAAGGTTTCCCCAGTGACATGACCTATTGTGCCCATACCGCCATGTCCAAATTTGATTTCTCCTGGGTGCTGCTTCGCATAAGAAATTAGATCAATGATGTTTTGTAAAGGTCCTTCAGCTTTAACCACCATTACCATTGATAAATCTGCAATATGTACAAGGGGATCTAAAGCAGTAGGATAATTATATTTGGTTGTTCCATATAGAGGCTGTAATATTACTTCTACACCTGTCATACCAAGAGTATAGCCGTCGGGACTTGCACTTGCCAATTCATTCCATCCAATCGTACCTGCTCCTCCTGGTTTATTAATAATAATTAAGGGTTGTCCTAAATTAACGGGTGCGCTTTTTTCCAGTAAACGGGCTACTAAATCCATGCCACCACCGACACCGAAGGGAACAATCAAAGTAATAGGTTTATCAGGATATATCTTTGCTGTAGTTGCCGTTTTGTTTTCCATACTCGTACAACCTCCTAATATTAAAATACTTAATAGGCAAGATACAAATAATATGAAAGATTTTTTTGGCACTTCATGACCTCCTATTGTTGTTATCATGTTATACAAAGTTTAAAAGAGGAATGACTCAAATTATTTTTTCTGTGTTTTAATCTTTTCAGCAATACCGGTTTCTTGTACCGTTTTAGTTAACCTTTGACTATCTATCAGCCATTTTTTCCCGGATTCCTCTGGCCCAAGATAAGTAATTTGTAATCCTAAATTCTCCATATTCTTTTGAAATTCTGGATCGTCAATTACTTTTTTTATTCCTTCGCTCAATTTCTTTTTTACGTCATCAGGTAGTCCCTTAGGTGCGGCGATTCCATTCCAGCTATTACAAACTACATCTAAGCCTTGTTCCCTAAAGGTAGGTATATTTGTAAAGACTGGGTCAGTTAGCCGCTTTTCGCCTCCCAATGCTAGTGCTTTTACCTTTCCGCTTCTTAATTGTTCTTTCACTGCTGCTGGGTTGAGGAAAACAACCTGGATATGACCGCCTAATAAGCTTGACATTGCTTCTGCACCACTCTGGAAAGGTACTTGCTCTAATTGAATATTGGCGGCTTTTGCAAATGTTTCTCCAAGTACATGGTTTATGCCACCTATACCAGGGTGACCAAATTTTATTTCTCCCGGGTGATTTTTTGCATAAGCAATTAAATCTTCAAGACTATTCCAAGGTTGATTGGATTGGACTGCCATAATTAAGGATAATTCAGTAATCTGCGCAATTGGCTCCAACGCACTTGGATAATGATACTTGGTTGTACCATACAATGGCTGCAATATGATTTCAATTCCTGTCATTGCAAGAGTATAACCATCTGGAGGAGCACCAGCTACCTCATTCCATCCAATTGTGCCAGTTCCTCCTGGCTTGTTAACTACTACCAAGGGTTGTCCTAAATGCGTAGAGGCTGATTTTTCTACTGTACGAGCGACGAGATCTATTCCACCCCCAACTCCAAAGGGAACAATCAGGGTGATGGGTTTTTCTGGGTATTTGGTAGCTGCAGGAACCACTTTGTTTTCCATACTCGTACAACCTCCTATTATGATTGAAAAAACCAATAGACATGTAAGCAAAGAAATCAATGTTTTTCTTCTCACGACATCCTCTCCTTTATGTATTAGTTAACATCTAACTCCTTTCTCTTGTGATTGCGTCTGGTAAACCATGTAACGAAGTTATACAAAATAACAATCGCTCCTAGAGATAGAATGGCGGCTGCAAGTGGGCGGGTAATCAATGCCCATATACTGCCATTGCAAATGATTAACCCTTGGGTCAATCCTCGTTCTAATTCTGGTCCTAACACTAAGCCGATGATCAAAGGACTTGGTTCAAAACCTGAACGTTGCAGCAAGAATCCCATAATGCCGAAAAAAATGACCCATAGCAAATCAAACATGCTGTTATTAATGGAGTAGGCACCGGTGAGGGTGACTACTGCCACTAAAGGCATAAGGATATTGAGCGGAGTTTTAAGCAATTGAACGAAAACTCCGATAAGAGGTAAATTAATGATTAATAAAAGGACGTTGCCTATATACATACTGGCAATAAGTCCCCAAAAAAGCTCAGGTCGTTCGGTTATTAATGATGGACCGGGAGTAATGCCATGAATCATAAAGCCACTGAGTAAAATTGCAGTTGCTCCGCAAAAGGGCAGCCCTAAAGAGAGTAAGGGTATCATTGTAGCCGAAATAGCTGAGTTATTGGCCGCTTCTGGACCTGCGACTCCCTCGATAGCACCGTGGCCAAACTCCTCAGGATGTTTACTGTAGCGCTTTTCCAGCCCATAAGATATGAAACTCGATATGGTTGCTGCAGGACCCGGTAATAAACCTACCAGAAAACCGACAATCCCTCCGCGAAACATAGGAGTTATAGAACGCTGCCATTCTTCTTTCGTAGGATATAAATCGCGAAATTTTACGGAAGGGATATCTGGTTTCGCATCAGCATGAGTCATAGCCGTTAGAATTTCTCCAATACCAAAGAGTCCCATGGCTATAATGGATAAGTCGAAACCTCGGTCTAATTCATCAATGCCAAAGGTAAAACGGCTGATGCCAGACAAGCTGTCTAGTCCGATGGTACTTAGCATGATACCGATGACAGCCATGAGAGCAGATTTAAGTGTAGAAGTTCCAGTTAGTTTGGATAATAGGATTAAGCCGACTAGGGCAAGGGAAAAATATTCAGGTGGTCCAAAGGCCAGGGCAGCCTGAGCTAACGGCGGAGCTAGCAAGGTGAGTCCGATAAGACCGATGGTGCCAGCGATAAAAGAACCAATAGCAGAAATGGCTAACGCTGCTCCAGCCCGTCCCTTTTGCCCCATAGGATAGCCGTCTAAGCAAGTAACCACGGAAGCTGCCTCTCCAGGTACGTTGATTAAGATAGAAGTGGTAGAGCCTCCGTATTTAGAGCCATAATAGATCCCTGCAAACATAATGAGTGCGGCAGTGCTGTCCATACCGTAGCTAAAAGGGAGTAGTAAGGCAATGGCACTAACAGTATCAATTCCTGGCAATACACCTACTAATGTGCCAATTAAAACTCCAATGATACAAGATAATAAATTTGCTGGAAGAATACTTACGGAAACTCCTTGGAGCAGCAGGTTCAAGATATCCAATTCCTTACCTCCAATTCTATGGTAATGCGACTCTTAAATAATAGGTGAATAATAGATGAAATGCAGAAGAGGCACAAAAGGAAATCGCTAAGGGAACCCTCCAGCCTGATGTGTCAGCTAACTTAAATAAATAAAATAGGAATAGAAAGGTTGCAACGAAATAGCCGACAATAGTTAAGATCATCAGATAAAACATCAAACCAATAAGGATAAATAAAAATTTTATCCAGTTTACGGCTTCTTTATTGGTAGTCTTTTTTGATTGAAATTGGCGAAAAATGAGAAGCAAAGATAATAGCAAAGCAGTGACTCCCGCTAGATTTGGCAAGAATCCAGATTTAGGCGAGCTAAGAGTCCCGAAAGTGAATTCTTGTGCCCAGTACAAATACGTTAAGCTGCTAATCAAAAATAGCAGAGAAATTATTTTCTCAATCATGCTTACCACCTTTATTTTGATAATGCTTATACTGGTATTATTTTAGAAGATACAGTATTTTATAAAATGGATTGAAATTCAATTGTAAAGGTAGTACCTTCTTCCAGTTCGCTAGTAATGGAAAGGGTTGCTGCATGGCGATGTACGATACGGTAGCAAACGGCTAGTCCTAAGCCCGTTCCATGATCTTTTGTAGTAAAAAAGGGTGTTCCCAGTTTATCTATATCTTCTTTTGGTATACCAAGACCATGATCTTTTATGGATAAGACTACGTTTTGCTGCTCATTCTGTTTGGTGCTGATGTGGATTAAACCACCGGCAGGCATGGCATCTAATCCATTCCGAACCATGTTGAAAATCAACTGGTGGATACTGTCCTGATCTAAAAACAGAAGTGGAATGTCACCTAGAGAAATTTTAATATCACTATTATTGCGTAAAGCATCTGCCTGTATTAAAGGATAAATATCGCAAATAATATCATTTAAGTTATTTTCCGAGAAATTCATGGCTCTATTTTTGGCCAGGGCTAGGAATTCTGTAATAATCTTATTTGCGCGATCAATTTCATCGATCATTAGACTAAACTTTTCCTTCTGGTTAGCGAACTCTTGCTTATTTCCCATAAACTGTAGTAAACCTCTTACTGTCGTCATGGGGTTTCGTACTTCATGAGCAATACCTGCCGCCATTTCGCCAATAATATTCAAGCGATCGAGACGAGTCATCTTCTCTGTTTGCTCACTGATATATTTTAATATAGGAGTAAATTCGGCTAATTCACTATTAAAGTCACTAGTGCATCCATGCAGAATTCCTTCAGCAAATAGCTGCATATCCTTTTTCAACTTATTGAAGAGTTCACGAAAAATTACAATACATACCAATAGCATAAAAACGGCTGCCCCTAGAGTATTTACCGTTCGCTTACACATGGCTGCATTTACAGCATCTTGATTGATTGCAGCGAAAGCATGACCGATAATGTTGCCATTACGATCTGTGACTGGTCTAACATGAATGAGCGTGTTGGCACCATGCCATACTAGTGAATTTTTTCGTTCTATGAATTTTTCTGTATCAGTGTAAAAAACCTTCTTAAAGGGTTTCCCATCGATTCCCAATAATATGGAAACATCAGAATGGGGACCAATGGCTACAATACTTTCGTGTTTCAGAGAATAAAAACCGAATTTTATGATATTGGATGGTACGAGTACAGATTGTAAGACAGGTTGAAGTTCATGATTTATGGTCATAATTTCTTGCTGAGTTGATTGAAGGGCACCATGGTTAGCGGCAATATCACTAAAAGAACCTTCAGGTTTTTTTTGAATAAGAAAATCAGTAATAGATACAAGCCACAGGGCATTTTTCTCATTTTCTTCTTGCAAAGACAGCCAAAGATTATGAACGGTAACAGTGATCATGAGCAACAAAACAACACAAATGATTTTAAAATTAAGCTTTGTTGTTAGGTTTATTTTTTTCACTGTTTTGGCACCTCTAATGCACATTTTCAATACATGAAGATAATTCTACAAATTTCTACAATTATTTCCACGTTTTTCTAGAAATGTACAAATTTTCTTGATTAGTAATTTTACTTCGCCAATAAATGGCAAAATCCTTTTTCGTTATGTATAATAGTTTAAAGCAAAATAAAGGAGCAGTTTTGCTGAGGTTCCAAAGGAATCCTAGCAAAACTGCTCCTTTATTTTAGCATAGATCCGTCATTGCGAGCAGAGCGAAGCAATCCTACTGACTAAGAGGATTGCTTAACTCTGCTCGCAATGCAACACACAAACCCTGTTGTGTCCTTTGCGTCTTTGTGGTTCGATTTCGTATCAGATTCTTTTATCCTGTCTAGTTTTCTATAGGAATTTTGCTCTAATTTTCTCAATATTTGTCTTTTCAAGTTCTTCGACTACTTCAATAATACTAGTTGCTTGTCGATTTTTGTAGACGCCGAAGGTGCCAAGTGATGGAGGATTGAATGTTACTTCCACAATTCCCTTTTTCCCTTCGAATGATGCAATGATTTTCTTTTCCTGATAATCAACGATATCCCAAGTACCTTCAGGGTCATCAAACTTCGTTAGATCAATGGTCATTTTTGCTGTGGTTTCCGCTGCTAAAACCATAATTAAGGGATCAAATTCGTAGCCGATTCCCTTTATATTTATGGTTTGCAGTTTATTTTGTAGAGTGGCTCTATGAATTATTTTTTCCGTTGGTACTTTGCTGAGATCATCACCATAGATACTATCTTGAGGTGGTTTACTGCAGCATGAGGAAGATCCATTTGTGCTGCAGCAGCCACTTCCAGCAGGAATAGCTGTTGTATCCTTAGCCACGTCCACTGCATTTACATCATCGACAACTTTAATCAGCCCTCGAATCATGCCCATCCAGCAGCTGAATGGCAGGTCCTGATCCTGAGGAGTGAATTCAATGATATTTTCCCCGGGAAGTAGTTTTTTCTTAATTTGCAAGGAAGGCACAATGACTTCATTATTACATGAATTAATTTGCTCTCCGGTAATAATCCATTTTACAGGTACGCCTTTTTGTACATAGAGAACATTAGGGGCATAGCCCTGATTGCTTGCAGACATGCGTAACGTTTGAATGCCATTTTCAAGTTGTGCTTTTGCTGCCATCGAAGTTCCGCTCCTGCTTTGGGCAGGTAAATTAAAAAGTGGAAGATTGAAACCTGCGATTGCTAAGCCGCGATTGGTCATGATCATTCCTAAAACAATGACCAACACACCGCTTAATTTTAGAATCCGCTTCGTCGAGTTCTTACTGAAAAAACCGGAGATACTGCCAAAAGACAGCATCAATGGTACAGTACCTAAGGAAAAAACCAGCATCGAGGAGGCTCCGAGTATTGCGCTGCCTGTGCCTAAGGCATAAAGCTGCATCGTTTGCAAAGGACCGCAAGGCATGAGGCCATTTAGGATTCCCACTGCAAAAGGGGTTTTGGCCTTTGGCATAATAGAAAAGGCAGGCAGTGGTATTCTTAGGTAGCTGCGAAATAGATTTAATCCCGCCATGTTAAGACCCATAATCATCATAAAAATACCGGCGAAGATAGAAATACCAGCCATAAACCCTATCGATAAAGAAAGGACCGATCCAAGTGCGCCGACTATTCCGCCAAGTGCCGTATAGCCAAGTACTCGCCCCATATTATAATGTAAGGAAGGGAGAAAGGATTGGGCTTTATGGTTTGTACTGCTTGATAGAATTTGTGATAACATAATCCCGCCGCACATACCGATACAATGAAAAGAGGTAAAAATACCAATGATAAATAAAACGAAATATGTAACTTCACCCTTTAACTTAGAACTCATGTCAAATTCACTGACATTCTGCCCTAAGAGAAGAATCGCTAAGAAGATAAGGGAGATACCCAGTATCGGCTTTATAGGATTTGATGCCTGTTTTTTTCCAACGAAGTAACCTGCAGATAGAATTGCTTCATTGATGACTGCCTGGCTGGTAAGGAGGGAATCATATTCGACATATACCTTATTTTCTTCATAACTGGCTTTCACCTTAATTACGCCGGCAACTTTAGTTACAGCTTTTTCAATTCGGTTCTCGCAGGTTATACAGTACATATCACGAACATAGAACGTTTCTGCTATCGCTTTAATACCATCACCTCATTATTATGTGTTTTACTCATTAGATCTGTAGGTTGTTTCGGATTGAAAATATGACGTAATTTTCTGTTAATATAGTTATATTATAATTGAGTTTATCTTTTTATTATAGAGAATATGCAATAATTAACGATCTTTTTTATTGATCCACAGATTGCGGATCAAATAGGCAATACTAATGAGTAACATGAGCAGTAAACCTGAGTACAGACCTGGCAGCTGATCTGGATACAAAGGAGTGGAAAGGATCGAAACGAAGATAATAAAAAAACAAATCCAAGAGAGATAGGGATAAAAGGGAGCCTTATATTTTAATTTCTCTGGACTTTTGGCAAGGATTTTCTTGCGATAATAATAATGGGTAGCGGATACGCTCATCCAATTGATAAGTGCCAGGAATCCGCTGGCACTGACGGTATAAATAAATATTTTATCAGGCAGATAATAAGAGAGTATGGCTCCGCATAACAGCACAACGCCACTAATCGTAACCGCTGCGATGGGAACCCCCTTACTATTTTGATATTTGGCGATCTGGGGTGCTTGGTTTTCTTTGGCTAAAGAGAACAGCATACGGGAGGAGGAATAAACCTGAGAATTAAGAGCAGAAACCCCAGCGGTTAAAAGAATGAAGTTTACAAGATCCCCTGCATAGGGAATTTTAAAAATCGTAAATAGCTGTACAAAGGGACTGATGGTTTCATCCAATAAATCTAAAGGCAGCAAGGAAATAATCAGAAAAGCCGATAGAGTATAGAGCAGCGTTACTGAAATAGTGATAAATTTAGCTGCTGGAGGGACGGTTTTTTCCGGCTTTTCTGTTTCTACCGCAGCGATTCCAATAATACCTGTTCCTGTATAAGCAAATAAAATAAGGAGCATAGCACCCAGCATACCTGAGAATCCTTCTAAGGGAGCTTGAAGGAGGGATTGGAAGGGCATAAATTCTGTGTTGGCATCTCCGATGGAAATACCTGCTATAACCGTAAAGCCCATAATAACAAATATCACGAGGGTAGCTACTTTTGTAATAGCAAGCCCTAATTCAATTTTACTTAAGCCTTTCACATCATTGAAATTTAACAGCGTAATTCCTAAGGCAAATAGTAGGCTGCAGACCCATAACGGAACCGAAGGCAGCCATAAGCGAAGAAAGATAGCGCAAGCCGTAACCTCACCAGCCATTCCTAATACACCGCTGACCCAAAACATCCAACCAATCATAAAACCCCACCACTCGCCAAAGACTTCTTGGGCATGTGCCTTAAAAGAACCTGAAACAGGGTTTGCGATTGTCATCTCAATGATAAAAGATACTTCCATCATCATAACGAGTCCGCCAAATAGGTAGGCAAAAGGTGCCCATATACCTGCAACGCCGATTACAAGGCTGCTGGCCAAAAAGATGCCTGACCCGATAATATTGCCTAAAGCCATAACGATAAAGTCTTTTTTATTAAATGCTGTCAAAGGATCAACCTCCTGGGATATAAATCGTTACCTTGTATTTTTACTGATTGTTAGTTTTGTTATACTTAAAATTAGCAAAAAAATAAAACAATTGAAAACGCGAAGAATTCGTTCCTTCGCGTTTTCAATTGTTTTTCCAGTTTTAATGTATCAGCAGGAATCACAGAGATGAAGATAAAAGATACTATAGAAGAATGATACGAAATCAAATCCCTGGGAAGAAGGTGTTATTTTGAAAAAGTTAGAGAGAAGTTTCTATGAGCGGGCTACTTTAGAAGTTGCAAAAGACTTATTAGGAAAATACATGGTTCATGAGGCCCATGATGGCAGGACAGTTGGCAAAATTGTAGAGGTTGAGGCGTATGTGGGTTCCATTGATGCTGCATGTCATGCTTATAAAAATAAATACACAAATCGAACCAAAATTATGTTTGGCAAAGGTGGACATGCGTATGTGTACTTAATTTATGGTATGCACTATTGTATGAATATCGTAACCAATCAAGAATCATATCCAGAAGCTGTATTAATTAGAGCATTAGAACCCATTGAAGGATTGGAGATCATGAAAAAGCGCCGGAAAGCCGAGGCCATTTTAAATTTATGCAGCGGGCCAGGAAAGCTGTGTCAGGCAATGGGAATCACAAAACTGCAAAATGAGATGGATTTATGTGGGGAAAGCATGTTCTTATTACATGGTGAAAGGATTATGCCTGAAGATATAGTAACTACTCCTCGTATTAATATTGATTATGCTAAAGAGGCAAGAGATTACCCTTGGAGATTTATTATTAAAGACAATCCCTTTGTGTCAAAAGGAAAATAGACATGCTAATTATAAGGATATACGTAAGGGTCTTTTGGTGCTTCAATTTTTTGCAGAGAGGTAATTTTAATTGATGCAGCATCTTTGCCGTCGTATGTAACCATTTGAATGATACCTTCAATAGACAGCCAGGTTCCATCAGGATACTTTTGGGTTTCAATCCCTTCACACATGACTCCATAAGGTAAAGAATCGGCAGTACAGCACATAACGACATAACGCACCAAGGAAGTTTGATTATTGGTTGCCCCTGGAATTTGGAATACAAATCCCGTCATGGTAATCTTTTTTCCTGCATATTCATTAGGGAAATTATTTATTTCGCACATCGCTTCCGTATAGTTGAGATTTGTAACCTTAATGGTATCCATTTGACTGAATACTGGTGCTAAAGGCCGCGGCAAATCTTTTATCGAATGAGTAATAGCGCTGGATTGGCTATTGAGTCCCTTACTGCTGACCAAATTTGCATTGAGTGTATTTTCGGGTACCGCAAAGGCTAAAAAGAGGATCAAAAAGAAAGGGGTATATTTTCCGATGCCAGAATGTTTATGGCAATACTGCTCATAAGAAGTGGGCAGCAACGTATCTATGATTTGTATGACAAGCATAGGAACTAATAAAAGATAGGATAGCTGAGTGAGTATTATAAACTTTGGATTGATATATAGGGATAATTGTTTTGTAATATCAAGCCATAGGAGTAAAATGATAAAACCAAGAAGAATGATGGATTGTATGCAAGCTCCGGTGTTGAAAGACCGCAGATTTCTTTTTCTAGGTTGCAATAAACTCTACCTCCTTTTACAAGTGATTGATCAGATAGGCCGCACTGGAGCACAGCATGATAATGATCAATGTGAGGCAACATACAAATTTGGTGCGGAACGTATGTAACAGCATAAGAATATTTTTAAGGTCAATCATAGGCCCAAAAACCATAAAGGCTACAAGAGAACCTAATGTAAAGCTACTGGAAAAGGAAGCAGCGATAAATGCATCAGCAGCTGAGCATACCGAGATAAAAAAGGCGAAAACCATCATAACTCCAATGGATAGAGATGAATCTTGCCCCAGAGATAACAATATTTCCCGAGGAATAGCGATCTGTGATAATGATCCCAGCATAGCGCCTATTACCAAATATTTTCCCATTTCAAAAAACTCATGGGAAGCATCTCGAAGAGTATTGATCCATCTATGGAGGTGAGAATGTCCAGGATGGTGGCTATTTAGTGTATGCTGACAGTATCCGTGGGAATGGATTTGACTTGGTGATTTTAGCTGCCTGCCCCTAGTAAAGCCGTTAAGTAATAATCCAGTACACAGGGCTACTCCAAATGCTGTTCCAAGGCGCAATAAAACGATATACATATTATTTTGAAAGGCAAAGGCTGTTGCTGCGCTTACAACGGGATTTACAATTGGAGCAGCCAGCATGAAAGCAATAGCCGCGGGCAAGGGGACTCCTTTCAAAATCAAACGCCGCACAATCGGTACCATACCGCAGTCGCATACGGGAAAAAGAATACCCAGAAAACAGGCCATGAAGATGCTTAGAATATTACTTTTGGGTATCATATTGCGTATCGTATTTTCCGAAACAAAATTATTGAGTAATGCTGATACGATTACACTCATCAGTAAAAAAGGAAAAGACTCAATAACAATACTGAGTAAGATAACTTTAAAATTAATCAAATGATTCCAATTATCAGTCCATACAGCAGCAGCGATCGTTGCTAATGCATCTTCCACAAAGATTCCTCCCTAAATTAGCAAGATGAAGAATAAACAGGTTCAATTATAAATATGATAAGCTTGTTCATATTATGTTAGTATTTTTTGAAATCATTTGTGTGCTTATTATTTTATGCCAGATCATGGGAAATAATGGTGAAGGATTATTCTCGTTCATGTATTGACAAATGCAAGGGAGAATACTATAATTCTTCTTACAGAGATTTGTATTGTTTTTTTAACATACTACATAGGTTTGTCTCTTATGAAAACATAAATAATGGCTGATTAGAAAACTAAAGGCCAAAAGAACTGTGGTTTTTAACTACATTCTTTTGGTTTTTTTATTTTTCATATTTTCCCCCAGAAGGGTAAAGAAAGTAGATGGTGGTGAATGTATGGATATTAATTGGCAGTTTATAATAAGCACGCTGCCTTTATATCAAAAGGCAGCGTGGATTACGATAAAGCTTGGTTTCTGGGGTACGCTGCTGTCCTTAGTCATTGGTCTGGTGTGCAGTATTATATTATATTTTAGGATAAAGGTTTTAAAAGAGCTTGTTGGAATATATGTTGAACTTTCCCGTAATACTCCTTTATTAATACAGCTATTTTTCTTATATTTTGGACTGACGAAAATAGGCATAACCATGAGTGAGACCACTTGTGCCATTATCGGTTTGGCGTTTTTGGGCGGAAGTTACATGTCAGAGGCCT
The DNA here is from genome assembly GCF_000271485.2 of Pelosinus fermentans DSM 17108. Taxonomy (NCBI): domain Bacteria; kingdom Bacillati; phylum Bacillota; class Negativicutes; order Selenomonadales; family Sporomusaceae; genus Pelosinus; species Pelosinus fermentans. Next base: position 3,883,910 of record NZ_AKVN02000001.1, on the reverse strand, counting down.
TTCGCAGTGGAATTGAAGCCGTGAGTAAGACGCAAATTGAATCCGGTTTGAGCATTGGTCTTTCTCAAATGCAGTTGATTCGCTATGTAATTCTTCCTCAAGCATTTGCGGTAACCATGCCATCCTTAGCAGCAAATTGCATCTTTTTATTTAAGGAAACGTCTATAGTAGGAGCCATTGCCATTGCAGAGCTTATGCACGTAACACAAGATGTCATTGGTATGTATTATCAAACATTTGAATCACTGTTTATGCTGGTGGTTGCCTATCTGATTATTATTCTGCCCTTATCATTCCTGCTAACCTGGTTAGAAAGGAAGGTGCGTTATGCAGAATTTGGGAATTAATGTTCTATTTGAAGGAACGACACTGCAGCGTTTATTCGAAGGATTGATGATGACAGCGGGAATCGCGTTTATCTCCATTATTATCGGATCTCTTTTAGGTATAGGAATGGGGCTGCTGAGAACATCCAAGTCAAGAATCGTACAGTTTATCTGTCGTTTTTATCTTGAAGTCTTTAGAATCATACCAATTCTAGTATGGCTGTTTATTGTTTATTTCGGTGTAACAAATGCATTGGATATTCATCTAGATGGTGAAATTGTTGCCGTGATTGTATTCAGCCTGTGGGGCGCAGCAGAAATGGGGGACATTGTCAGAGGAGCATTAGAATCCTTGCCTAAACATCAAATTGAATCTGGAAAGGCTATTGGGCTTAGCTTTTGGGGACTTTACAGGTATGTGCTGATCCCCCAGGCTGTAAGACGCATGCTGCCTGGAGCGATTAATCTATCAACAAGAATGGTGAAAACAACATCTCTGGTTGTTATGATTGGTGTTATTGATGTAATAAAGGTAGGCCAGCAGATTATAGAAAGATCTGTCATAAAAGTGCCGACTGCATCTTTTTGGGTTTATGGACTGATTTTTATCCTGTACTTCATTATCTGTTATCCGTTGTCCAGGCTGTCAAAGAAACTGGAAGAAAAATGGGAAAATTAAAGAAGGGGTTGCAATGAATAAAGAAAATCATCAAGTCTTGCTTGAAATTAAAGATTTGCATAAAGAATATGACACAAGGACCGTATTGGACGGCATTCATCTGCAGGTGCATAAGGGTGAAGTGATCGTGGTACTAGGTCCGTCAGGCTGTGGGAAAAGTACATTATTGCGATGCTTAAACGGGCTGGAAAGCATTCAAGGCGGCGATATCCAGTTTGATGGTGAAAGTCTTGTCGGTCCCAATGTGAACTGGCAAAAAACTCGTCAAAAAATTGGTATGGTTTTTCAAAATTATGAACTTTTTCCGCATATGACAGTCATTGAAAATATTCTTTTAGGTCCAATCAAGGTACAAAACAGAGAGAAGAAAGAGGTGATGGAGCAGGCAACCCAGCTGCTGGAAAGAGTAGGATTATCTGATCGCAAAGATTCCTATCCCCGTCAGTTGTCAGGGGGACAAAAACAAAGAATTGCCATCGTAAGAGCCTTGTGTATGAATCCGGAAATTATGCTTTTTGATGAGGTTACAGCAGCACTTGATCCTGAAATGGTAAGAGAAGTGTTAGATGTTATACTGGGGCTGGCAAAGCAGGGCATGACCATGATGATTGTAACTCATGAAATGGGATTTGCTCAGGCCGTAGCCGATCGAATTTTGTTTATTGATGAAGGGAAAGTATGTGAAATGTCTGAACCTAAAGAATTTTTTACGAATCCCAAGACAGAGCGTGCTCAGCAATTTTTAAATATATTTCAATTTTAAAACAAAAAAAGAAGGGAAGTTGTATCATGAAGAATATCAAAAAAATCCTAGCCGTTTTCTTTAGTGCCGTTATATTAGTAGGAATCTTAGCAGGCTGCGGCTCAAAAGCAACACCAGAGCCTAAGAAAGATCAAGCAGCAAAAAGCAGCATCGAGGAAATCAAACAGCGTGGGAAAATCAAAATTGGGGTATTTAGTGACAAACCTCCATTTGGCTTTGTAGATGCCAATGGCAAGAATCAAGGTTTTGATGTGTTCATTGCTAAACGATTTGCTAAAGATCTGTTGGGCGATGAATCAAAAGTAGAGTTTGTTTTAGTGGAAGCAGCAAGCAGAGTTGAATTTCTGCAAGCAAATAAAGTTGACCTGATTTTGGCTAACTTCACTGTTACAGATGAACGCAAGCAAAAAGTTGATTTTGCAAATCCATACATGAAGGTTGCTCTTGGCGTAGTGTCTCCAAATGGTGAACCGATTACTTCTGTGGACCAATTGAAAGGTAAAAAATTGATTGTCAACAAAGGCACAACAGCTGAAACCTTTTTCACCAAGAACTATCCAGATATCGAATTGTTAAAATATGATCAAAATACAGAAGCTTTTGAAGCATTAAAAGATAAACGCGGTGTTGCTTTGGCTCATGATAATACATTGTTATTTGCCTGGGCAAGAGAAAACACAGGTTATTCCGTTGGTGTAGCTTCATTGGGCAGTCTTGATACCATTGCTCCTGCAGTTAAAAAAGGTGATACAGAACTTCTTAACTGGGTGAATACAGAATTAGAAACGTTGGGTAAAGAGAACTTCATTCACAAAGCATATGATGCAACTCTAAAACCTGCTTATGGTGAATCCATTGATCCAGAAACCGTTGTAGTAGAAGGCGGAAAAGTGAAGTAAGACTTGTTCATACTTATAAAATAAAGATCAAGCGGCTGATTTTCGAAGGAAAAAAGCTGCTTGATCTTTATTTCTAGCTAGAAGAATGCATAACGTTATGTAAAAAACGTTGAAACGCGAAGACACGAAAAAATATTTTTAAAAGAACGAGCGCAAAAATTTTTTCTGAATTTCGTATATAAAAAATTAAATAAGAAAAAGGTAAATTTGTAAGGATGAAAGAATAAAAATTAATGGATGTTTTACGTTGGGTTGTTGAAGAAATGATTTATAGTATAGGCCCCATAAGGAAAGGAGGGGCAGTTTGGTGCTAACAGATGCAAAAATTCAAGAAAGAGCTGCAACCAGCAGTTCCTATGTAAAGGGCTGCCAATATTATCGAAACGGGAATGTGAAGGATATAAAATATTCGCAGCACGAACAGGCGTATAAAGCCCAGGTAGTAGGAAGTGAAGTATATACAGTAAGGGTTAATTTCAATAATTATCACGAAGTGGACGGATATGAATGTGATTGCCCGGCATTTTCTAGTTATTACCATGGAATGTGCAAACATATTGTCGCTGTCTTAAAGGTAATGCAGGCCCATTGGGAAATTTATTTTGGTAAAGGCAAGACAACCATTCTGACTCATGCAGCCCAGGAACTATTAGATTTTTTTAATCATGACATGCTAGAACCTAGCTCGTATCAGTCAGTACCCATTAGAATGATACCTACCTATGGTTTTTCTTTAGAATCAAGAGGGAAACGGAGTTGGCTGGAGTTTTCCCTTGGAAACGAGAAACTGTATGTTATGAAGAATATTCCTCAACTTCTGGATGCTCTAGATACCCAGGAGGAGATTATTTATGGTAAAAACTTTATATTAAAGCCACGGGAAGCCCTGTTTGATGAGCAAGCCAAGTCGTTACTCCATTTATTGCAGTCTGCTTATGCTGATGATAAACAACTTGCAGACTGGAATCCCTATGCTTCTACTGTATCTGCCTTTGGTGATGCGCGGCGTTTGAAAATGACTAATTCGAATATGCTGAAGTTTTTTACGATCATGGAAGAGGTTCCGTTTTGCGTGGAGATCAATCATGAGAAAGTTTCTGGTGTCCAGATTGTTAAGGAACGGCCAGCCGTCAATTTATCGGTGAAGGCGGTTGTAGGGGGCCTGAAGCTTAGGATGGAGACAGGGAATGATGTATTCTATGGATTGGATACCGATTTTCAATATATTTATCATCAGAAGACGATCTATAAGGTAGATCCCTTATTTGCCAGTTGTATCAGGCCGTTGATGAAGTGCTTTTATGAAAATAAGAAATCGGAAGTGTATATCCCAGAGGAGGAGGCAGCCAATTTCTTTTCCTCTGTAGTACCTGCCTTAGAGAACATTGGAACGGTTCATATTAGCAGCACACTTCTTAAAAAATTTCATAAGGAGCCACTGGAAATAGAAATATATTTTGATCGGTTTACAGATGGCATTCGTGCAAGGGTTGGCTTTAAGTATGGTGATCTAACCATTGATCCTTTAGCTCCATCTGAAGGAACTTTGCATACGATCTCTGGGAAAATGCTGTTGCGTTTGAAAAAAGAAGAAAACCGAATACTTACCCTTTTTCAACGCTATGGCTTTGTGATAATGGAAGGGCAACTTGTGCAGGCAGATGAAGAGAAAACCTACGATTTCTTACAGGAGGGACTGCATCAGCTGCAAAATCTTGCAGAGGTCTTTTATTCTGATGATTTTAAGAATAGTAGAATTACCTATACGGGTAGAGTTTCCGCGGGAGTGAAGCTGAATACCAAAACGGATATGCTGGAGTTTTCTCTGCATTATGAAGATATGCAGCCCAGTGAATTATTTGCCTTATTGGCGTCCTATAAACTAAAGAAACGCTATCATCGATTGGAAAATGGCGCATTTATTCCTCTTGATTCGACTGACTTACAGATCGTGAATACGCTGCTGGAACAGCTTGATTTAAATCCTGCCGATATAGAAAATAAAGTTATTGAATTGCCTAAATATCGTGCCATGTATATTGACAGCCTGGCTAGAGAGTCCAGTGATTTTCACTTGGGACGGGATCACTCTTTCAAGAAAATGGTGCAGGACATTTTGGAGCCCCAGGATGTAGAATATCCGATTCCAGAGGGGATTCAAGGGAAGCTCAGAGACTATCAAAAAGTCGGTTTCAAATGGCTGAAGTCTCTTGCCAGTTATGGCTTTGGCGGTATATTGGCTGATGATATGGGCCTGGGGAAGACCCTGCAAGTCATTACCTTCCTGATGTCTGAGAAAGAAAGTGAAAATATACCTTCTTTAGTCGTTGCTCCTACTTCTCTTGTTTACAATTGGCAGCAGGAAGTAGAGCGGTTCGCGCCTGCCTTAAAGGTCATGATCATTTCCGGGAATCAAGAGGAACGGCAGGAACAATTGAATCATATTGACGAAGTGGACTTGGCTGTGACCTCCTATGCGCTGATGAAACGTGATATTGAATTCTATGAGAGCCGAATCTTCAAGTATTGCTTTATTGATGAAGCCCAGCATATTAAAAATCCAAATACACTAAATGCAAAGTCGGTAAAAAAAATTAGAGCAAAAGGATATTTTGCTCTGACGGGAACACCGATTGAAAATACATTAACAGAATTATGGTCAATTTTTGATTTTATAATGCCTGGCTATCTAAAAACCCATAAATTCTTTTCGAATCAATTTGAGATACCCATTAGCAAGAATCGGGAAGGAGAGGCTCTTACGGAGCTTGGACGCTGCATCAAGCCTTTTATTCTTAGAAGAATGAAAAAAGCAGTTTTAAAAGAACTTCCCGAAAAGATTGAAAGTAGAATGGTTAATGAAATGACTGAGGAGCAGGCCAAATTATATGCTGCCTGGATCCTGCAAGTGAAAACAGAATTTGAAAATGAGGTGCAGAATCATGGTTTTGCCAAAAGCCAGATCAAGATACTGTCCCTATTGACCAGGCTGCGGCAATTATGCTGTCACCCGTCTCTTTTTATCGCAAACTATCATGGCGGCAGTGGTAAATTGGAGATGCTGACAGAACTGCTGGAGGATGCAGTAAGCGGCGGACATCGGATTTTGCTGTTCTCTCAATTTACGGGAATGTTAGCCATTATAAAACAGGAGCTGGAATCCAGAAATATTGGATATTATTATCTGGATGGGTCTACTAAAGCAGAGGAACGTATCAAACTCGTCAACTCTTTCAATGGGGGTGAGAAGGATGTCTTTCTCATATCACTAAAAGCCGGCGGTACAGGATTGAATCTGACTGGTGCGGATATGGTCATTCATTATGATCCCTGGTGGAACCCTGCCGTGGAAGAACAAGCTACTGATCGAGCGTATCGCATCGGGCAGAAGAATTCAGTACAGGTATGTAAATTAATCACGAAAAATACGATTGAAGAAAAAATTTATGAATTGCAGCAAAAAAAACGTGAGATGATTGATGCGCTAATTCAGCCAGGAGAAAACTTCTTGGCTAAAATGAGTGAAGAGGAGATTCGTAAATTATTTGAGGCGTAAAGATCCTTAAGATAAAAGGACTGTTTAGCATTTGGCTTCCTGCAAGCGCTAAACAGTCCTTTTCATACGATACATCCTATTTTATTGTTCAAGATTTTTACAAAGGTTTTTTGAATAAACGTATCTGTATAAAAAATCGCACACATATTATAAAGCTGCTGAATCGTCAAGCCGATATCTTCCTCTAATACTTCGGTGAATTCTCTTGTACTTACTAAGTACTCTGCAATTTCAAATGTGCTTTCAAAGACTCCGATATGTAAAATATAGCTGTCTTTATTCCAGAAAGCATTAAAGTTAGCACAAAATTCTTTGATCTTTTTCATACATAATGAATTTTCTAAATCCCAGTACGTGTTTAATTCTTCTATCGCATTTTTCATGATATCCACATAAGCGGAATCTGATTCTGTAATGGACTCAATCAATGCGTGGCTGGAACATATGGGGATGAATAAATCTTGGTTATCCTTGTGGATCGTATAAAAAAAGGCTACTGGAAGATAGATATATTGGATAAATCCTAATAGTGATTTTGCATCGGGGTAACATGCCCAATTATTATCTACGGTATCTCGGGAGTAATCAATCACCGCTGTATTAATAAAAATAGCATCTTGTGCACAATCCAAATCAGTAAAATAGTTCGTCCAAAGGTCTTTCTTCTTTAATAAAGCACCTTCCCAATAATTATGATTATTGTATTTACACATTTATTTTGACCCCTTATTAACAAATAATCACTGTCAAGCACACAATTTAGTGTTGATCTTTTCTTATTTGGAATAGAATTCAATTGCGTAAATTTCATTTACTTCAATAGGAATTTCTTCTCTATTTGGCAGCCGTATCAATTTTCCGCTGAAATCTTCCAGGTTCTTTTCAATATAAGGTGATGCAAAACTTTGAAGTTCCAGGAAGTTAGAAACGATCATTTCATTTGTCCGCTGTTTTTCGCTTAAAGAGATAACACTATCAACTGGTACTCCATAGGATGGGATATTTACCCTCAGTCCATTAACGAGGATATGACCATGACTGACTAGCTGCCGGGCCTGCCGAATGGAACTGGCAAAACCAATTCGATATACGAGATTGTCTAATCGGCATTCCAATGCTTTCAATAAGGCAGTACCTGTGATTTCCTTGCTTTTCATCGCTTTATCAACATAACGTACAAACTGTTTTTCAAAAAGTCCATAATAGGCTTTAATTTTTTGCTTTTCCAAAAGCTGAATCCCGTAATTTGATAACTTTCTGCCGGATCGGCTATTGTCTCTCGTTGCTTTATTCATTGCTTTAGGATGACCAAAAATATTAACACCTAGTCTTCTGCATAATTTAAACCTTGGTTCTCTTCTTGTTGCCATTTAACATGCTCCTGTTCTATCGAATTTTAGTCTTTCCTGAATACGTTCTTAAAACTTGACCTTTATAGTATAACATTAATGATAATGATATTCAATATCATTGTTCTGTGAAATTTATTTTATAGAATGTATAAGTTTATTCCGGTTCAATACCAAAATGTTCACTTGACGCGATTGTCATTGCCGCGCTCCGCTCGCAACGGCCATGAAATAAATCACAGGAGTGTCAGAAAAGATATCAGATGCTTTTTTTAAGGGGCTTTTTTGATAATGACGAACAGAGCAAATAGAACGATTTAACCGCAGAGACGCAGAGGACGCTGAGGAGATTTTAACCCTATCTATTTTTTCTCTGTGTTCTCTGCGTCTCTGCGGTTCGATTATTTTTCTCCACGCATTTTCTATACCCTTTTTAAAGGGCTTTTCTTGATAATGATAGAACGTCAAGCGTACTTTCTTACTCTCATATTTTTTACTTTTAAAGGTACACTAGTAAAATAGTTGTTACTGTAATGAGTCTATAATATTGACGAGGTTAAGCATACCGTTCTATAATTAAATGCGGTAGGGGGGTATAGTAGTAGAGGGAGTGAATGTTGTGTTAACGGATAAAGAAAAAAGTGAATTAAAATTACGGCTGAAAAAAATTGCAGGGCAGATCAATGGTATCGATAAAATGTTGGATGACGGACGGTACTGTGTCGATGTGGTTCAGCAAATATTGGCAGCTCGTGCTGCTTTAAATAAGGTATCACTCATTATTATGGAAAGTCATGCAAAAAGCTGTATGGTTACAGCGATCAAAGAAGACCGTGCCGAACAAAGTATTGAAGAACTAATGCAGCTTTTGAAACAATTTACTAAATAATGAGAATGGAATAAGAAGATCGAAAAAAGGAATATTTTCAAGGATCTTCATAAGTTATTCACAAAAATATGGTACAATTAATGTTAATACGGAATTTATGAACGGAACGGAGGGAAAATATATGCAAGAGAAACGATCTCCAGAAGATATAGAAAAAGAATCATCTGAATATACGCCTTGGCAAAAAAGTATATTAACCTTTCTAAGGTGGGGAGCATGGGCAACCTCCTTTATGGCTATTGCTCATATGATGGAATTTTGATAGGAATGAATAATGGACACAGTCTTCTGCAATGGGAGTCTGTGTCCATTATTCGCACAAGAGTGTATGAAAGGAGAGATATTGTGATTCAATATGCAGTATTAATTGTAGATGATGACGTAAAGCTAGTAAAGCTGCTGCAAACTTACTTTGAAAAAGAGGGCTGTCTTGTTTACTCTGCAGCGAATGGGTTGGATGCCTTGCAGGTAGTACGAGAGCAAAAGCCGGACATTATGATATTAGATTTGATGCTGCCTGGTCTTGATGGTTTGGACGTTTGCCGGAGAATTCGCAAAGATAATGATATTCCAATTCTCATGCTTACTGCTCGTGATGAAGAGCAGGATCGCTTAGTGGGGCTTGAAATTGGTGCGGATGATTATGTGACGAAGCCATTTAGTCCCAAAGAGGTGGTAGCGCGGGCAAAAGCGATCTTACGCCGTACCAATAAGGAAGTTGTGCGCAGCGGGCTCATTATAGCGGGAAAGCTGATGATTGATTTAGAGCGTCATCAGGTTACGAAGGCTGGCTTAGCCTTGGAGCTGACGCCAACGGAGTTTAAAATTTTGGAATTACTAGCTGCTAATGCTGGCAGGGTTTATAGTCGGTTGCAAATTGTTGAACAAACCCAGGGGCATACTTTTGAGGGGTATGAGCGCACGATTGATGCCCATATTAAGAACTTGCGGCGGAAAGTTGAAATCAATCCGAAGGAACCTCAGTATATACAGACAATATACGGGATTGGCTATAAATTTGCCAGTGAAACCAATGAATAGCATTACCTATCGCATTACAGGACTCATGTTTCTGGCAGTGGCGTTAACCGTGTTCTTGCTGATCTATCTGATGAATGTACAGATGACTGAGCAATTTACAGAATATCTAATTGTTCAGCAGATGGAAGCTGGTCAGCACGGTATGATGAAGCATACGCCAAATCCAATGATGATGGTCATGGGGTCTTTGGAAGAAACGTTTTTGGCCTCTGTTCACCAGTCTCTTATTTGGGTTGGGATGGCCGTTTTAGTCGCGGGTCTGGCGGCGAGCTATGCTTTGGCTCGCAGTATTACTGTGCCTTTGCGCAATTTGAGCAGTGCTGCTGAGCAAATTGAACAAGGTAATTTTAATCAGAAAGTACCCATTGAAACCAAAGATGAAGTCGGACATTTGGCCGCTATTTTTAACCGGATGGCTGAGACGCTGACAATCAATACGAATCTTCGTAGGCAGTTTTTGGCCAATATTGCTCATGAGCTTCGCACTCCACTGTCTATTATTCAGGGACACTTGGAGGGGATGGTGGATGGAGTGATTGATCCCAGCAAGGAACAGCTTGCTTCTTTGCATGAAGAGGCGATTCGCCTAAATCGCCTGATTACAGATCTGCGGGATTTGTCCCTGGCTGAAGTCCGCCAATTAGCGATGGAAAAAAGCAGAATTGATATTAATCAGATTATTAGTCGCTCCGTGTATATGCTAAAGCCGTTATCTGACGAAAAAGAGATCTCTGTTTCCTGCTTACTTGCACAAGACCTTCCCGAAATCGAAGCAGATGCAGATCGGATCAGTCAAGTTTTTTATAATATTTTTGTGAATGCCATTCGCTATTCTCCTATTAAGGGCTCTGTAAAAATCATAACCGAGAAGAGTGAAGCAGCGGGGCGGTCATGGATTAAAATATCTGTGGCAGACAAAGGTCCGGGGATTGATCAGGAAGATATACCATACCTCTTTGACCATTTTTACCGGGGGGACAAATCCCGGGATCGAAAAAGTGGTGGATCAGGTCTCGGGCTGGCCGTTGTTAAGCAGCTGGTAGAGATTCATGGTGGCAAGGTAGCAGTAAGCAGTCAATTAGGAGAAGGAAGTGTATTTGAAATACTACTGCCAATAGAGCTAGAAGAAGAGAGTAAGCATTACACATGAAAGAAATGAAATTGGCTAATAATATTGACCAGAACAAAATATAGTTTTATAATGTACATATACCCTAGAGGGGTATAGTATGTCGTAGATATACATGAGACAAGAGCGAGTTGCTGTAAAAGGATGTGGAAAAATCATGACGGTTTTGAAAGAAAATCAGGCAAGTGCTGATTTACAATCAGGTACCTTTAAGATTGGCGGTATGACTTGTGCTGTCTGCGCAAGCCGGATCGAAAAAGGGTTAACAAAACTAGCTGGTGTAAATAAAGCGGTGGTGAATTTCGCTGCTGAGAAAGCCACTGTGTCTTATGATCCGGCACAGGTGAGTGTGAAAGAGATTGGAGAAAAGATCGAAAAACTTGGCTACCAAGTGATTAAAGATAAAGTAAATTTTAAAATTACAGGTATGAGTTGCGCTACTTGTGCCAATCGTATTGAAAAAGGGCTGAATAAATTGCCGGGCATCTACGGTGCGGTTGTTAACCTGGCTGCTGAAAAAGCGACGGTAGAGTATGATCCCAGGGAAATAACCATCGAACAGATGAAAGCCAAAGTGGATGCATTAGGATTTAAAGCACATGATATAACGGATCATAATCCAAATCAGGAGGATACAGCCAAAGAGACCGAATTTAATCATCAAAAAAAACGGCTGATACTATCCGCAGTGCTGTCATTTCCTTTATTACTAGGCATGACGCTGCATGTTCTGGGTATTATGGGAGGTCTTACCGATTTATTGCACAATCCATATTTGCAATTGGTTTTAGCCACACCCGTACAGTTTGTGGCTGGGCTTCAGTTCTATCGAGGTGCTTATTCTGCTTTGCGCAATGGCAGTTCGAATATGGATGTATTGGTAGCTCTAGGAACGTCCGCTGCATATTTTTATAGTATCGCTAATATCGTGCGCGGTATACCCGAATTGTATTTTGAAACCTCTGCTATTTTGATTACCCTCATCATCTTAGGAAAGCTGCTGGAAGCAAGAGCTAAAGGACACACTTCGGAAGCCATAAAAGCACTTATGGGCCTGCAAGCGAAAACGGCTCGTGTCATCCGAAATGGCGAAGAAATGGATGTTATGATCGAAGCCGTAGTAGTCGGCGACCTTATCGTCGTGCGACCTGGTGAAAAAATTCCTGTAGATGGCATTATTATGGAGGGAAATTCCGCAGTTGATGAATCCATGCTGACTGGTGAAAGCCTTCCTGTTGATAAAAAAGTCGATGATACAGTCGTTGGTGCAACCATTAATAAATTTGGTACCTTTACCTTTAAGGCCACTAAGGTGGGAAAAGATACAGCCCTTGCCCAAATTGTACGGATTGTGGAAGAGGCACAAGGATCAAAAGCGCCGATTCAACGTTTTGCCGATGTGGTTTCAGGTTTTTTTGTGCCTACGATCATCGGTATTGCCGTACTGACCTTCTTAGGATGGTATTTTGTCATGGACCCAGGTAATTTTTCTCGTGCTCTGATTAATTGTACTGCTGTATTGGTCATTGCTTGCCCATGTGCATTGGGATTGGCTACGCCTACCTCGATCATGGTAGGAACGGGTAAAGGCGCTGAGAATGGCATTCTGATTAAAGGCGCTGAGCACTTGGAAAATGCCCATAAGCTGACTTCCATTGTGTTAGATAAAACCGGTACGATTACTAAGGGCGAGCCCGATGTAACGGATATTATTCCCCTATCAGATCTAGCAGAAAAAGAACTGTTAGCCTTGGCGGTGCGAGCAGAAAAAAAATCAGAACATCCCTTGGCCCAGGCCATTGTTAAATTTGGTCAGATTCGGGGAAGCGCTGTTACTGATCCGGATTCCTTCACTGCCATTCCTGGATATGGGGTAGAAGCCGCGATTGAAGGAAAAAGAATCTTGGTGGGTACGCGAAAATTAATGCGGGAAAATGATATTGCTATCGATGCTCTCATCCCCCAGATTGAGGGACTGGAAGAGCAGGGAAAAACAGTTATGCTGATGTCTTCAGACAAAGAAATGCTAGGACTGCTAGCTGTAGCGGATACCGTAAAGGAACATTCTGCAAAAGCAGTGTCTGAGCTTAAGGCATTAGGGCTGGAAGTGTGGATGATCACTGGTGATAATGAACGTACGGCTCGCACCATTGCTGCGCAAGTCGGCATTGAACATGTGATGTTTGAAGTTCTGCCGGAACATAAAGCGCAAAAAGTAGAATCCTTAAGAAAAGAAGGCAAGGTAGTAGCCATGGTAGGTGACGGCATTAATGATGCTCCGGCTTTAGCGATTGCTGATGTTGGGTTTGCCATTGGAACAGGTACTGACGTAGCAATCGAGGCAGCGGACATTACACTGATGCGGGGAGATTTGAGTGGAATTGTTGCTGCTATTAAGCTGAGTAAGGCGACAATGACCAATATTAAACAAAATCTCTTCTGGGCGCTCATCTATAACTCATTAGGTATCCCAGTGGCAGTTGCAGGCTATTTATCACCTGTAGTAGCTGGGGCAGCTATGGCATTTAGCTCTGTATCCGTAGTCATGAATGCACTCAGGCTAAAACGGTTTAAGCCATATAATTAAGGAAAAACAATAGTGAATATTGAATTCCTTTTTCCTCACGGTGCAATAAGGTTGCAAATTTTAATTTGTAACCTTATTGCTATTTCTATATAATCGAGATATTCTAAGATTAGAGCATAACTTGCTATACGTTGAACAGATCCACATGAGAGGCGGTTGAAGAACTATTTTTGACATAGTAATTACAAATGGGATTTTAATTGATCCAGAAACCCTTACTCGGTTCCAAGGGAATATCGGAATCGTAAATGGAAAAATAGAGATCATTACAAAAGAGAATATCCAAGGACTTCAGGAGTTTGATGTGGAGGGCAAAATGGTATGCCCTGGCTTCATTGACATACATGGACATGTAGATTGGGATGATTATTGCGGAGAGCTTTCCTTAAGACAGGGAATCACCACCACTGTCGGCGGAAATTGCGGCTTGAGTCCGCTAGACATAAACTCTTTTTTTGCCGCTCAAGAAAAGCAAGGCTTTATCGTCAATCAAGCAGAATTAATTGGTCATTCCATTAGTCTGCGGGAAGAAGTTGGAGCTACAGATCCATTGAAACCTGCTACGCCTGAACAATTAAGGCAAATGGAATATTTGGTAGAGAAGGCTTTTGAAGAAGGGGCATGCGGCCTATCCTTGGGGCTGGCTTATGCACCCGGCAGCTCTAATGATGAGATTATGAATCTGAGCAAGATTGCTGCCAGATACGGCAGGATTGTAGCCGTAGATACGCGGATGATTACCGGCATTGATATGTATTCCTTAGTGGAAGTCATCGCCATAGCCCGCCAAACGGGCGCTCGTATCCAAGTATCTCATTTTGTATACCAATATGGAACGGGAGTTATGGAAGAGGCCCTTTCTGTAATTAACAGAGCAAGATTCGAAGGATTAGACATACGGTTTGACAGCGGCATGTATACCCAGTGGGCGACCCATATTGGCGCGGTGCTCTTTAATGAAGAATATATGGAAACCAATGGATGGAAGCTCGATGATATCTTAGTCATAACGGGAAAATATAATGGTCAGCGCTTAACGATGGATATCTATCATGAGCTTCGGACACATCATCCCCATACGGCAGTCGTTGTTTTTACCGGAATTGAAGAAGAAATCTATATGGCACTAAACCATCCTTATGGCATGCCCTCAACCGATACGGGTACCTATCTGCCTGGAGAGGGGCATCCCCAAATAGCGGGCAGCTTTCCACGCTATTTTAAAAAGATGGTTACAGAGCGGTATGAATTAAATATTATGGAAGCCGTTCGTAAAGCCACCTTGCTGCCAGCTGAAACCCTCGGCTTTACTTCAAAAGGCCGTTTAAGAAAAGGCATGGACGCAGACATCGTAGTATTTGATATCAAGAACATTAACGATAAAGCGGTCTTTGGACAGCCGAATGCCCATCCTGAAGGAATTGATTACGTCTTTCTCAATGGCAAATTAGCTCTTGCCAAAGGAGAACTGGTGGATACAAAAGCAGGTAAAGCGGTAAGATGCAATAAGCCTGTATATGATTTTCAGATATAACGAGAATGAAATGCCTGAGCTTGAAGTATTTTTTTGATTCTGGCTAATGTTTTTGCTCAAGATTTGTTATAAATCTAAAATCAATAAAAATCCCATGACTAGGTAAAAAGTCATGGGATTTTTATTTTACGACAAACTTCTACAAAAACCTTTTAAATTCAACATTCATGCCTAAAAAAACTTTGAAATTTCTTTGAAATCTATACCTTTTGATATAGGCGGTAAAAGTTGAAATGATCTATAATAAGACCTAATTTCTAGGACAATTATCCATATTTAATCGTTATTTATTGTAATGGAATTTGCAATCATTCTAAATCTACGCAAATCCTTTCAGTCACAACAGGAGGAATACTCATGCAAGATTTACAGTTCTTTACGAAGAGATTATCAACTGGTGGCAGGTGGAATCTGCTAAATGCTATTATTGTAACTTTTATTCTAACATTTTATGGACTAAATAATGTACAGGCCATCACCCCTGCAGAGCAAGAGGCAAGCAACCGCGCGCAGCAAGAAGAACTTCGTCGCCGTACGCAGCAAGAAGCACAAGAGCGACGGAATCGGGAACAGTCCAAAGATACCTTTCTGCAATCCGAAGTAAAGCCGACACATGAAACAACGCTGCCAGTGGAAGAGCTTAGTTTTTTGATTCATACCCTAAAATTAGAAGGGGATAGAGTTGAAAAGTTTTCATGGCTAGAAGAGATGCTGCTTCCCTATCAAGGACAGAAAATTGGTAAAGAAGGAATCAACCTCATCGTCAAGCGCCTAACCAATGCTTTAATTGCCCGTGGCTATACGACAACACGCATTGGCATACCCGAGCAAGACCTCTCAAGCGGTACCTTAAAACTGATGTTGGTTCCTGGCATTATCAGAAATATTCACTTTACCAATCCTGATACCCGTGCCAATTGGTACACAGCCTTTCCCACCCGTCCAGGAAACATTCTCAATCTCCGTGATCTAGAACAAGGATTAGAACAAATCAAACGAGTACCCTCCCAAGATGCGGATATGCAAATCTCTCCAGGAGAAAACCCCGGAGAAAGTGATGTTAATATTACCATGAAATCCAGTAATCCTTTTCGGATGACTTTTTCATTAGATGATTCTGGTACCAAAGCCACGGGAAAAATCCAGGCATCCACATCCTTATCTTTTGATAACTTATTTGGACTTAATGATCTGTTCTATGTCTCCTTCAATAAAGATGCTCAGCAAGAAGGGGATCAATATGGTACACGGGGAAACAGCTATCAATTTTCAGTTCCCTATGGGTACTGGACCTTTACCCTATCCGGCAGCTCCTACAACTACCATCAAACCATAGAAGGGGTCAACCAGACCTTTCTTACTTCCGGAAAAAGTGACAATACAGAATTTCGTGTGCAGCGGCTTATCCATCGTGACCAACAAAGTAAGACCCATCTGCAGTTTGGCATCATCAAAAAACATAGTAAGAGCTTTATTATCGACACGGAAATACAGCGTAAGAACGTCACTGCTGATGAAATTGGTATTAGTCATCGGCAATACTATGGCAAAACCGTACTGGATGTACAGCTTAATCATCGCTGGGGCGTGCCTTGGTTTAACGCCCAAGAGGATACAGACAATATGGATCCAGATACGCCGACGACTCGCTACAAGCTTTGGACTTTTAGTACAACCCTTAGCAAACCTGTGAAGATGGGGAATGTAGAAGGTAAATACTCCTTTACGTTTAGCGGACAGTATACCAAAGATTTATTATATGCAACCGATTACTTCAGTATTGGTAACCGTTATACCGTCCGGGGCTTTGATGGAGAACAAACCTTACTCGCCGAAAAAGGATTTTACATACGCAATGAATGGAGCATGCCCGTGGCCCAAGGAAAGGAAGCCTATGTAGGACTTGACTATGGACAAGTAAGCGGTCCTGGAACCCAGTGGCTTTTAGGCAAGAAACTGGCTGGTGCAGCTCTTGGTATCCGTGGCAATGAAGGAGGTATATATTATGATATTTTCACCAGTTGGCCTCTTTATAAACCAGAAGGGTACCAAACCAGTCCATACTCTCTAGGATTTCAGCTTAGTTATCAGCTATAAATAATAAAGTGAAAGATATTGAATTTAATTTTAAATCTCAAGGAGGATATAGTATGGCATCGTCATCGAAAGCAAAATCTTTTGCATTTTACACGACAGTTACTTGGCGCAGAAAGGTAGTAGCCTGGAGTATGCTGTTTTTCTATTTGACTCAGCCGATCGTAGCTTCTGCAGAAGTCATTGCTGATCCGAAAGCACCGCCTAATACTACACCCATCGTGCAGCCGGCTGCCAATGGCTTACCTATTGTGCAAATTGCGGCACCGACTGCAGGAGGGGTATCCCATAATCTTTATCAAAAATTTAATGTCGATCCAAGCGGACTTATTTTAAATAATTCTCGTGTTGTTACCCAAACCCAGTTAGCGGGCTACATTACAGGCAATCCGAATCTCGCCAATGGATCAGCCCGTATTATCTTGAACGAAGTCACCAGCAGCAATCCCAGTTACCTGCGTGGATATACGGAAGTGGCAGGACAAAAAGCGGAAGTCATCATTGCCAATCCTAATGGCATCTACGGTGACGGATTTGGTTTTATCAATACCAGCCGTGCTGTACTCACGACAGGAACTCCTGTGTTTGGCGGCAGCGGCAGTCTGGATGCCTTTCGCGTTACAGGCGGACAGATTTCCATACAAGGTGCAGGCATGAATGCATCTGATGTAGATCAGGTGGATATTATCAGCCGTTCAGTGGATGTCAATGCGGGAGTCTGGGCAAAAAATCTCAATGTCATTGCCGGCAGCAACCAAGTTGATCACAATACTCTACATACAGAAACCATCGCAGGGGATGTGAATATACCCCAAGTTGCCGTTGATGTAGGCCAGCTAGGTGGAATGTATGCACAAAAGATTTACCTCGTAGGCACAGAAAAAGGAGTAGGGGTAAACAGCAAAGGAACCATAGCGGCCCAAGCAGGGGATATAACCATAAACAGTGCTGGAAAAGTCCTGCTGGCAGGTAATACCTCAGCTGCAGGCAACATTCAAGTAACAGCTCAAGAGGATGTGAGCAATCAGAACACCCTCTATGCTCAGGGAAATACCAGCATTACCACCCAAGGTGCTTTGGAAAACAGCGGAACCTTGGCCGCTGGACAACATACTACTTTACATGCACAAAGCATAACCTCGACAGGCACCTTAGGGGCAGGAGTTAAAACTGACGGTACGCTAGGTAACGCTGGTGATCTCACACTCAATGCAAGCGGAGTCATGCAGGCTCAAGGACAAAACATGGCAGCTGGTAATCTAACGATTAACGGAGCTGCCATTGATCTGGTAAATAGTAAGAACTATGTTGGCGGTAATGCCAGCATAACGACAACCATGGGAGATATCGACCATAGCAATGGAACCATGCAAATTGCCGGAGATTTAAACCTGAACGCTCAAGGCGTGATCCGCAACGACAATGGAACCATCAACGCAGAACAGCTGACCCTCAGTGGGGAGGCCATTAGCAATCGCAGCGGTATCTTGTCACAGCTAGGACAAGAGGCGACCTCCATTTCAGCTGTAAACAGTATAGATAACACGTCTGGTACAATGAATACAAATGGTGATTCTCTTACCATCCAAGCTGATTCTTTAATTAACAGTCAGGGACAAATTCAGCATGCTGGTACTGGTGGTTTGTCTGTACAAGCTGCAAACAATATCAAGAATGATAAGGGAAAGATTGCTACAAATGGGCAGCTATACCTTGCTGGCAATGAAATAAATACTTCAAAAGGTACCATTGCAGCGCAAAAGAATATCAATCTGATTTCTCAGTCTGCACTTATTAATGAAGAAGGCATCATGATTTCAGGTGATGCGATCGAAATTCAGGCAGGAGGAGAAGTCGACAATCAGCAAGGAGTTATTGAAGCGAATAAGGGGATCAACCTTACAGCTCTGGCACTGAATAATCAAAGCGGAAAAGTGACAGGCCTGGATACAAGCGGTATACAGATTGCTGTTGCTGACAAAATTGACAATACTTCAGGAATTATTGGCAGCAATGGCAATTTACAAATCAAAGGGAATCGTCTTATAAATGAAAGTGGAAATATTATTTCTCAAGGGAATCTCGCAATTCATGCTGTACAAGGGATTGATTATGAAGCAAGGGAAGACGTACAACATGACAGCAGTATTATCAGTGGCGGTGACTTGAATGTTACCAGTGAAGGCAAGGTCGTTTTATTGGGCAATACATCGGTAAAAGGAAATATTTCTTTGGATGCAAAAGGAGCCATAGAAAATCAAGGCACACTGTATTCTCAAAAAGATACCAATCTTACTACTCAAGGTACCCTTAAAAACACCGGGACCTTAGTAACAGGTAAGAATACCATTTTGTCAGCTCAAGATATAGATTCTAAAGGTACTATAAGTACAGGCGTACAAAGTGATGGAAGCCTTGGAACCTCTGGTGATTTAACTATGAATGCCGATGAAACCGTTACTGCTAGCGGCAACAATATAATAGCTGGCAATTTAGTCATTAACGGTGCTGGTATTAATCTATCTGGAAGTATAACCTATGCAGGGAGTAGCGTTACGTTAACTGCTGTAGATGGAGATATTGATAATACAGCCTCTTCCTTAGAAACGGATGGAGCATTAATTGCAACAGCAAAAGGCACGATTCGCAATGACAAAGGCGATAATGGTGTAGTAGCGAACATAGGAGCACAGCGGCTTACACTAGTGGCTAATTCCATCAGTAATAAAGGGGGGAAGTTAACCCAGTTTGGATCTGCTGATACGATGATTAATGCAAGTGCTGATATTGATAATACTAATGGTGAAATAACGACCAATGGTTCATCACTATACATCGATAGCAATTCACTTGATAATAATCTGGGGAAAATAGGACATGCAGGCACAGGAATCCTATCAATTGAAACGAAGGATTCTTTAAAGAATGATAGTGGAAAATTGACAAGCCAAAATCAAATACTACTAAAAGCAAAGAGTATTGAGAATCTTAAGGGTACAATTGCAGCGCAAAAAGATATAGACATCACAGCAACCTCCGCACTGAATAATCACCAAGGACTCATTACTAGCCTAGATGATGCTGTTACAATCACTTCTCAGGGTTCAGTTACCAACCAGCAAGGAAGCATTGAGGCAAATAAGGGACTATTTCTTACAGCCCGATCCCTGCAAAATGAAAGCGGAAAAGTGATTAATATGGATACGAGTAATATAAACGTTGCTGTTACTAATGAAATTAACAATCAAAATGGGATTCTAGGAGGTAATGGGCAAGTAACAATAGAAGCAGAGAAGCTTAACAATATAGGTGGGCAAGTATTGGCGAATGACAATTTATCGATTGCATTGACCAATGAACTAGATAATACAGATGGTAAAATTGTTGCTAAAAAAAATCTGACTCTCACTCAAAACTCTGCTGAGTTAAATAATACCCGTGGAAATATCGGCGCAGGCACCGATATGATGCTGCAAATCGCAGCTATCAACAATAGCAGTGGTAAAATTGCCTCAGAGCAGGATATGAACTTGAACCTACAAGAAATAAACGGTAATGGTGAAGTGATTGCTGGTAATGATTTAACGATGAACGCTAGTGGTGATCTGTTTAATGGAAGTGAGCTGAAAGCTAATCGGAACCTAACAGTAAACGCAGTTGGGATGATTACTAACCAAGGAACAATTGGGGCAGTGAAGAATCTAACTGTATCTGGAAGCAGTATTCAGAATGATTCAGAAAGCACATTGAGCAGCGGTGAGAACCTTACTGCTACAGGCAGCCTTGTAAACCACGGAACAATAGAAGGCGATACAGTGGCTATTGATGGGCAGACAGTTCGAAATACGGAAGCTATCATTGGTCATAATCTGACTATAACAGCAGATCATATCTCTAACGAAGGTGCGTCTGCTTTGCTGGCAACTACGGGAAATATGAATCTTTATGCAGGCACTGCATTAGAGAATAAAGATGATGCCAGTATTTACAGTATGGGTGACATTGTAATTGCAGGTAGTAAAGATGAAAATGGAATTGGTGAGTATGATAATCGCACGGGCACAGTTCTGAACCAATCGGCCAATATTGAAGCGGAAAAGGACATCAGTATTAATGCGGATGAAATTACAAATAAGAAACGAGAATTTGTTACCGAGCAAGTCGTAGTTTATACGAATACAACTCATGAAACAGCGTCCATTCCGAATAATGGCGGTTATAGTAAAAATCACATGGAGGATAGTCTTCTTCCTGCGTATTATGATTATAGTGATGAGGCCCCTATAAGGGTGACATATGTTAGTAAAGACCAGGTAGGTACAGAAACCGTAATGGAAACGTTGGTAACGAAAGATTCTCCAGTTGGAAAAATTCTATCGGGGCGCAATATGACGTTGCGAGCAAGTACCGTGAATAATGAGATGAGCTGGATCTTAGCCAAGGGGGTGTTAGATACTGTAGCTGGTACTGTTAATAATACTGCGGTAGGAAGTACTCGAGTAACTTACTATGATGGAAAAATAGTATATCGAAAGCACTTCTATAGGAAGGAGTCTTCGGGGTCAAGTGGAATGGAGAATGAATATCCAGGTACAGTTGGTGTGGACCGTTACACCAATGAGACAATTCCAACGCACACTGAAACGACCGAACAATTACCAGGTTTCATTTCTTTATATGGTGGTAGCCAAGGAGTAACGATCCAAGCAAAAACCATTAACAACCAGACTATCCAACCAGACGGTGCTCCTATCGGTGATATGGCGACTACGACCCTCGAAGCAAATAAGAATACTGATTTAGCCCCTAGTGTTAACCCAGGTCTAGCACCACAGGCAAATATCGCAGTTGGAAATACCACTGCAACACCTTTAACTCCAGGACAAAGCAATGAGCAACTTGCTTTGAATAGCGGCATCGGCAATCCTTCTCTTAGTCTGCCGTCCAATGCTCTTTATACCATACATAAAGAACCTGGAAACAAACCATTAATCGAAACCAATTCTCGCTTTACCAGTTATACTAGCTTTATTTCCAGTGATTATATGCTAAATAGTCTTGGGCTCAAGCCAGAGGAAACTCAAAAACGGCTGGGGGATGGCTTTTATGAACAAAAATTGGTTCGAGAACAAATTGCTAACCTTACGGGACTTAGCAGTTTAAATGCCAATACTTCGGCAGAAGAAGAATATAAGACCCTCATGACAAATGGGGTAGCTTTTGCACAACAGTTTAATCTTCAGGTTGGTGTTGCTCTGACTTCCGAACAGGTGAGACAATTAACTTCTGATATGGTATGGCTAGTAGAAAAAGAAGTAGAGGGACAAAAGGTATTAGTTCCCGTCGTTTATCTCTCTCAAGTTAACCAAACGAACTTGCAGCCTTCAGGTGCATTGATTATAGGAGAGACAGTCAATATTACTGCTACGGACGATTTTACCAATAGTGGTGTTGTTCATGGTACTACGAAAAGCGATATCACTGCTGAAAATATCATAAACCGTGGTGGAGTAATTGATGGTGGCAATACTACGAAACTCACCGCTGCTCAAGATATTATCAATCAAAGCGGTACAATTACCGGCGGTCAACTGAATCTTACTGCGAAACGGGACATTATCAATGAAACCCTTGTTTCTGCTGTAAATGCTGGACCGATAAACACTACCATGGTAAACCAGACCGGAACAATTGCCGCTACAGATGGTCTTGTTGTAAAAGCGGATCGAGATCTTTTGATTACTGGAGCACAAGTATCTTCAGGCAAAGGGATTGAGTTAGAGGCTGGAAGGGATGTAAAGGTCACAAGCGTAGAGCATCAACAGGGGCTACAGACAATGTTAGATGGTCTTAACGTTTCTTCTGAGAAGATAACCAATATCACAAGCTCCATAAAAGCAGGCGACAATCTGACGATTACTGCACAACAGGATGTTACCCTGCAAGGTGCTCAGATCAAGGCAGGAAAAGCTGTAGATATATCCGCAGGTGATACCTTAGAGATCAGCAGTGTAGAAAATAAAGAAAGTGGATCTGCTGTAATGGCAGGATCTAGGTATTACCAAAGTGAAAATATTGCTTATGATAAAATAACAAACATAGCAAGCCATATTGATTCTGGAAGTGATATGACACTTAAAGGCAACGATATTAATATACGTGGAGCACAGATTAGCGCTGCTCAAAATATTGATATTGATGCCAAACACGATCTTACTGTGACTTCCACACAGGATACTTCTAACATTCAAGCACATGGTTCTTCTATTTTCAATAGAACATTAGCATTAGAAACCGCAGGACTTTCAAATACTGAAATGGCTTTTCAGGATAACAATGTAAATTATTACTCACCGACGATAGACTATTCCAAACAGGCGACTAAGAATCATACGACTGACATAAAAGCAGGAAAAAATGTAGATCTATCAGCCCAGAATGATGTTGTAGTAAAAGGTATACAAGTAGATGCGGGAAATGATGCAAATCTAACTGCTGGTGGTAACATCAGTGTAACGGCAGTTAAGGACGAAATAGAGTCCTATTATTCCAAGGGGAATAACCGTAATTATAATCGGACTCGAACAGACGATGAAACCATTGTTGGGAGTCAATTGAATGCGAACAATGATATAATCATCAAGGCTGGACCTAGCACTGCAGATTCAAATGCAATGGTGAACAATGACAGCAGTAAAGGTAATATTCTTATTGAAGGCAGCAGTGTAATTAGTAAGAATGGTAAAGTAGATATTACTGCTGATAATGAGATTGTAATACAAGAAGATACAGAACGTCATGAAACGTTAACAGAATCACGTAAAGTAAAGAAAAGTACCTTTTCGAAAAAGGTCACCGAAAAGCGGGATCATACCATTGTGAATGAAGTTAGTGGCAGTACTATTTCTGGCAATAGCGTGTCAATTAACTCCAAGAATAGTGATTTAACAGTACAAGCAAGCAGCGTAGTAGGTACAGAGGATGTATCCTTATCGGCAAAAGAAGATGTAAATATTCTAAGTGCAGCAGAAACAGGCACTTCAGAACACTATTCCTATACAAAAAAATCCGGCCTCTTTAGTGGCGGCGGCCTTGGCCTCACTATTGGCAGTCAAAGTACGAAGACTACTACCAATGAACAAATCTTAGGTCAAGTTGGCAGTACCATCGGATCCATTGATGGTAATATTTCCGTTAAAGCAGGAGAAAAAGTAAATAGCGAAGGGACGACCTTTGTCAGCGGTAAAGACTTAAGTATCACTGGGAAAGAGGTTACCATTGACAACACAATTGATACCTATGATAGTAAAACCAAGTATGAATTTAAACAAACTGGTCTTAGTGTGTCATTGGGCGGAGGTATTGTTAATACTGCTACAAGTGCTTATAACAATATCAAGCGCTCAGGACAAGTAGAAGATGAACGACTAAAAGCTCTTTATGACTATAAGGCTTTCAAAGATCTAGATAAAATTAATGATCAACTTGATAATGGTATGTCAAAGGAAAACCTAAAAAAAGGTGTGTCTGTCAGTGTCAGTATTGGCAGCAGCAAAATGACTTCAGAGGAAACGGTACATACAGAAACCGTTAATACTTCTAATGTGAATGCCGGTGGAGATGTCACCATAAAAGCTACAGAAGGTGATGTGAACCTTAAAGGAACGAATATCAATGGAGAGAATATCACATTAGATGCAGCAGAAAATGTTAACATTGGTGCGGCAGAAAACAAACAGCAGACAACCACGAATACGAGTTCATCTTCTTGGTCTGTAGGCGGTGCTATAGGAAGCGGCTTCTTTGGCAATGTGAGCAAAGGAAGTGGCAAAGAAAATGAAAATGCTACCACCAATACGGCAAGCATCATTGATGCCAATGAAACCTTAACGATTAAATCAGGTAAAGATACCAATATCATTGGTTCACAAGTAAGTGGTGATAAAGTAGTAGCTGATATTGATGGGAATCTAAACCTCGTCAGCAAGCAGGATACAGACGACTATACCTCGAAGAATCACAGCAGTGGATTCGGCTTTACCACTGGCCCTAAAGGCGGTATAACAGGCTCAGTAAGCAAGGGCAAAACAGATTCCACCTATGCCAGCGTTACCGAACAAGCAGGTATCCATGCTGGTGAAGGCGGTTTCGATATCCACGTTGGTAAGAACACCGACCTGAAAGGTGCGGTCATTGAGGCGCCATCAGATAAGAATAAGCTCTCTACCTATACTCTTACTTATTCGGATATCCAAAATAAGGCAGAGTACAGCGCAAGCAGCGTTGGAGTCAATCTTAATACTAGAAAAGACGCTGAGAAAAAGGATGCTGGCTTAACGCCAAATATTGGTGGAACAGCATCAGGTGATGCCGATAGCACAACAAAATCAGCTATTTCTCCAGGTACGATTGAAATCCGTAGTAATCCTAATCAGGATTTATCTAACCTCAGTCGTGATACGAATAATTCTTTGAATGTGTTAGGTAAGATCTTTGACAAAAAGACTGTTCAAGAACAGCAAGAACTAGCTAACGTATTTGGTCAAGAAGTATTTAAAGCCGTTGGCGATCTTAAATTAAAAGAAGGTAGCTCTGAAAAAGCTGCAATCGACTTCTTCGTGGGTGGGTTAATGGCTAAACTAGGTGGCGGAGACTTCTTGTCAGGCGCTGCCAGTGGTGGTATAACACAACTTGTGATGAAGGAATTAGCCAATATAAAAAATCCAGCATTACTACAATGGGCTAGTGCGGTTGTAGGTGCAGCCGCTGCTAAAGTAGTAGGTGGTAATGTAGGAACGGGAATCAGTGTAGCAATTAGTGAGACGAAGAATAACTTCTTGAGTCATGAGCAATATGCGGAATATCAGGCACAATTGAAAGAACTAAAAGAAAAACTAGAAGATGGGAGCATCACTCAGGAAGAATATAACGCGACTGTAAATGAAGTAACGAATTATTGGGCAGACAAAGATAAAGAACAAAATAAACAGTGGCTAGCAGATAATCACATAGAAGCAGTAATAATAGACTTTGGTTCTGTGCAGATAGCGCTAGAAAAACAGCAGTATCAGCAAATGCTTATCGAGTTAAGCAATAGCAAAAATGATGAAGAGACTGCTGCCATAAAAGAAAAATGGAATAAGATATCTGACGAACAAATTGATAAATGGGTCAAAATGGGAGAAGATCTTGGATATAACATGGATGGTAGTAAGACTTCCTTATTTCCTGATTTATCAACGGAAGTAGTGAACATCAATAATCCATATACAGCATGGCTAGTAAAAACAGAAACTGAGAATTCATTATTTTGGGCAGAACGTTCTTTACAAGCACAAGGAATTGACCCCAATGATCCTAGCAATGCACAGTTATTAGCAGCTGAAGTAGAAAAACAATTGGGATTGAACAAAGAAATTCAAGAGAGTATTGCAAGTTCCATTGGTGGAGGAAGTTTTAAAACATTTAAGGAGTTGAAAGCTTTTCTTGGATCTCCTGGGGCAGGAAATCAATGGCACCACATAGTAGAACAAGCTCAGCAGAATGCAAAAAGAGCAGGTTTTGCGGCGGAAGAAATAAATTCTGTGGAAAACATCATTGCATTGCAATCTGGTAAAGGAAGTTATCATAGTGAAATTAGCGCATTTTATTCAAGTAAGCCTGATTTCACAAAAGGATTGACAGTAAGAGATTGGCTTGCAAATAAGAGTTTTCAAGAGCAATTTGAGTTTGGGATGAATTATTTAAGAAAATTTGGAAATGTAGTTAATGAAAATGGTAGGTGGATTTTTAAATCGTTTGAATAATTTAGGAGGACGAATTATGAGAGTATTAGAGAAGATTCTGGAAGAGTTTATAGGGGCATGCTTGAAGCAAGAAGACTCTATAAAACGAGGAGACTCTAAAACAGGAAATAAACAATATCGAATAATTCAGGGGATTAGACGTGATTTGAAGGAGAATCCTAATTATGGGCTTGAAAAATTAAGCCCTTTTCTAGAACATCCAAGTGCAAATGTAAGATTGACTACAGCATTTACTTTAATTCCAATATTGCCAGAACAAGCGAAAGAGGTTTTGCAGGAACTGGCGGCTGGCAGAGGAACAATTGCATTTAATGCAGAAATGACTTTGTCCGAGTGGGAAAAGGGAAATCTAAAGTTTGAAGATTAAAAAAAGAGAGGTTAGTGGACGTAAAAAATCCGCTGACCGCTCTTTTCATCTCAAGTGTCATCTCGTGATCAAAATTAATCTGGATAATATTACCTATTGATAATCCATGAAAATCAAATCTCGTGAATCAGAATGGCCTCGACTCATTCCCTCCACAAAACGGACAACTACCCCCAAAGGGACAGGGGGACAGGTGTGAAAGAGTCAGGGGACGGTTCGGTGACTCTCTGAAATACAAAGGAACAGGTGAGAATGTCCCGGTAGCAGTTAAACGATAAATTTTTATATAAAGAAATAAGGAGACTAGCGGTATAAATTAAAAATTATGGAAGCGTTCATAAAACTACTTCACTGTCGATAGAATCCTTCGGCTTTATTCCAAACTTTTATCTTTAAGAATTATCATAAAGATAAAACAAAAGTAAGATCCCATGACTAGGCAAATAGTCATGGGATCTTACTTTTATAACAAAATTCTACAAGAAGCCTTATAATACAAGGTTCATACATAAAAAAACTTTGAAATTTCTTTGAAATCTATATCTTTTGGTATAGGCAAATTTCCTTAAAATGTTATATTATAATAATATTGGAATTTATAAAAAATAGAATGTAATTCATTAGTGTCAAAAATTTAAAGAAACAAGTCATAATGGTTTTTAAAAATGATAATTTACATTCAATTAATAATTGATTTTGATATGGTATTCAACAAAGATGATAAATGCAAAAAAAGCTTAACAGTTGCGATTGGAAACAAAACATTGGGTGATGCAGGCCCTGTACTACATTACTATAGTTATTTTTGATAAGAGATGCGAGGGTGTTTATGATGAAATTACAAAATGTTTGTAAAGTAATATTTCTTTGCAGTGCCATAGGGATAAACTGCAATGCTTTAGCTGCACCATAAACTCAAAGGGACGGTTCTATTGAGTTTAAAAGAAAGAAGTGATAGAATATCAATGAGGTGATAAAAATGTCCAGACAAGCGCGACAAAGGAGCGAAAGTGGAATCTATCACATTATTATAAGGGGAATCAATAAACAAGTCATATTTGAGGATGATGAAGATCGAGAAAAGTTTATAGGATATTTACAATATTATAAAAAAGTTGCCAGCTATATTGTATATGGATATTGTTTAATGGATAATCATATCCACTTGCTGATCAAGGAAGGTAAAGAGCCAATCGGACACACTATGAAGAGAATCGGTGTAAGCTATGTAGGGTGGTACAATCGTAAATATGATCGAGTTGGTCACTTATTTCAAGATCGATTTAAAAGTGAAGTTGTGGAAACGGATGAATATTTACTGACAGTATTGCGATATATTCATCAAAATCCAATAAAAGCTGGAAAAGAGAAAAGTGTAGTTGATTATAAGTGGAGCAGTTATGCTGAATACATAGGTCAGAATAAAATCATTGAGACTGGTTTCATATTAGATATTTTCGCTGAAGAGCGTGAAAAATCTATCAGCAGTTTTAAAAAGTATATGAATGAACAAGCTGATGATAATTGTATTGAAATGAAGGAAGTAAAAAGAATAACAGATGAAGACACCAAGAAAATGATACAAAAGTATGCAAATGTTAAGATGCCTACCGAATTGCAAAACATGGAAAGAATAAAACGCGATGCGATAATAAGAAGAATGAAGGAAGTAGACGGTGTGTCAACGCGGCAAATAGCAAGAGTGACAGGTATGAGTCAAACTGTAATTTCCAAAGCGTAACTCGATAGAACCGTCCCTGCGAGTTGCGTGAGGGGGGCTAGATCGTGAGGTCTGCCTCTACTCGACTGCGAGTTCCCTGCGAGTTCAGATTAACAGGTGAGAAGGATGGCAAGATAACCAAGAATGCACTATGAATAAAAACATGGGATAGGAATGTTGCTTCATACTGTAAAGCATAAACGATAGAAGCAATAAAGCGGCAGTCATTATATACATCTGTGATAATGACTGCCGCTTTACATTATTTAAACAATTTTAGAGCAAATAAATATAATAGTGGGATGTTTTTTGTCCCATCATATGGTATAATGTGCAATGTATACAAAACAAATGCATAGGGAGGTACTTATGGAGAAAATAAGAGAAAATAAATACCTCGATATTACAGAGGTAGCCAGTAAAGTATATCACAATCTGTCGCCGGCGCAGCTGATAGAAAAAGCAATTAGCCGGAATGAGGGGCAGCTTACTTCTGCAGGAGCGTTGCGAGTTACTACTGGCAAATATACTGGACGTTCGCCTAATGATAAATTTATTGTGGATTCGCCTACCGTGCATAATGATATTGCCTGGTACAACAATAAAGCTTTTAGCGGTCAACAGTTTTTCCAGCTATATAACCGAATGATGGGATACTTACAACATCGAGAAATCTTTACATTTAGTGGATATGCAGGAGCTGATGAAGAACATCAGGTAAAGGTACAATTTATTAATGAATTTGCTTGGCAAAATCTTTTTGTTCATCAACTCTTTATTCGTCCTGAGCCATTGCAGGAAGCGGGAAATCCTGATTTCATGGTGATTTGCCTACCTAACTTTACAGCGGTACCGGAAATCGATGGTACAAATTCCGAAGCTTTTATTGTTTTGAACCTTGAGCAGAGGATACTATTAATTGGGGGAACCCATTATGCTGGTGAAATGAAAAAAGCTATTTTTACGGTCATGAATTATTTGCTGCCTAAGCAAGGTATTCTTTCGATGCATTGCTCCGCTAATATGGGGGAAACAGGAGATACTGCACTGTTTTTTGGTCTGAGCGGAACTGGTAAGACTACGTTGTCGGCTGATCATAATCGTCGTCTGATCGGGGATGATGAGCATGGCTGGAGTAACCAGGGGATTTTTAATATTGAGGGCGGGTGTTATGCTAAGTGCATTAAACTGAGCCAGGAAAATGAGCCACAGATTTGGGACGCTATTCGTTTTGGCACAGTGTTAGAGAATGTAGTTGTGGATGAAGAAAGTCGTGCGGCAAATTACGATAGTGCAGATTTTACCGAAAATACTCGTGCTGCTTACCCTGTTCATTATATTGATAATGTTGTAGTTCCAGGCGTGGGAGGGCACCCTAGCACCATAATATTTCTAACGGCAGATGCTTTTGGAGTATTACCGCCGATTGCTAAGTTAAATAACGAACAGGCTATGTACCATTTCCTGTCAGGATATACAAGTAAGCTTGCGGGAACAGAGAGAGGTATTACCAAACCAGAAGCCACTTTTTCTGCTTGTTTTGGTGCTCCTTTTCTCCCGTTATCTCCTTTGGTTTATGCAAAAATGCTGGGAGAAAAGTTAGAACAACAGAATACCAAGGTTTTCTTGATTAATACTGGGTGGTCAGGGGGACCTTATGGCATAGGGAAAAGAATGAATTTAACTTATACTAGAGCGATGGTGACAGCAGCTATTGCAGGGCACATGGATCATGTTTCCTATGATCTAGATCCGATTTTTAATGTTTATGTACCTGATACATGCCCTGGAGTACCAGATACCATACTTAAGCCTCGCAATACTTGGAGCGATGTTACATCCTATGATCGTCAAGCTAGAGAATTGGCAGCTTTATTTATTGAAAATTTTACTAGGTTTCTAGAAGATATTCCTGAGGGAATTGCTCAGTCAGGTCCTAAGGGGCAATAAATGGAAGAGACTTGCGGCTTAAGGGTATATTATTTTAGGGAGGAAGAACATTGACAATAAAAATAGGAATTAACGGTTTTGGACGCATTGGGAGAATGTGTCTAAGAGCGGCGTTACAAAATGAGGATATAGAAGTTGTCGCTATTAATAGTACGTCTGATAGCATTGCATCAGCACGCCTTTTAGAATATGATTCAGTACATGGCAGACTGAATAAAGAGATTAAAGCAACGGAAAATGAAATCATAATTGATGGACATCCTATAAAAATTATTTCCGATCGCAACCCTGCTAATCTTCCTTGGGGAAAACTTGGAGTCGATATTGTTATTGAATCTACAGGGAAATTTAATTCTAGTAAGGATTGTGAAGTTCATTTGAGAAATGGTGCTAAAAAAGTTATCATATCAGCACCGGCTAGTGACTCCACACCGACCATTGTTCTGGGAGTTAACGAAAATATTTATCTGCCTAAGGTCCATCATATAGTTTCTAACGCATCTTGTACGACAAACTGTTTGGCTCCTATTATCAAAGTCATTCATGATAATTTTGGAATTACCAATGGATTAATGTCAACCGTTCATGCATTTACCACCGACCAGCGAAGCTTGGACAATAGTCATAAAGATCCGCGCCGATCAAGAGGTTGTATGCAATCGATAGTTCCAACATCAACAGGAGCTGCAAAAGCAATTGGCCTTGTAATTCCTGAGCTGAAGGGAAAGTTAAACGGAGTTTCCCTACGTGTTCCAGTACCAAATGTATCCTTGGTGGATTTAGTTGTTGAGCTGGAGCAGGACGTTACCATTGAGAAGATCAATGATGCTTTGCGTACTGCCGCTGAAAATTCTATGACAGGTATTATGGAATACTGTGATCAACCTCTCGTTTCCGTTGACTTTTTGGGCAACAGGCACTCGGCCATTGTAGATTCGTTATCGACATTGGTTATTGAAAAGCGAAAAGCAAAAATTCTTGCATGGTATGACAATGAATGGGGATACTCCTGCCGTGTTGTTGATCTGGCACAATATCTTGGTAAAATGCTGCATAAAGAAGAAGCCAGAAATGTCAAAACAAAGGCTGTAGGATACTAAAAGAGTATTTACAGATAGAGTAAAGGATGACCTTATTGAAGGCGACCTTCAGGCTGTTGAGAAAGTTATTTCTCAACAGCCTGTACTTACCTCAAGTTTATATTAATTACTTATTGTTAGCTGACTTAGTTTTTCAGCAAGACCCTTATACCATGATAAAGTTAATGCATTTGTTCCAATACCACATGCATCCATATGATCAATCGTATCTAACAAGGGCATGGAATTCCACTTGCCTATTTGCGGCACTCCATTATAGTTGACTATTTTATCAGAAGACCAGATTTTTGGACCATTTTGCGAAATGGTATTGACCACGCCATCATTGGGCTTCCAGCTATTATCAATAATAACCCGCCCTTGTTCATTACGTGTATAACTCCCTATGAATCTTCCAAAGGGATATAACAGCGGGGTCATATAAATTACATGGGGAAGTTCGTTACTCGTCAGAATACTAGGGACAGTTGCGCAGGTAGAATAAGAAAAATAGTATATATCAGATTGCGCCTTAACCCATTGATTAAGAACGCGGGCTCCGTCAGTACTTAAATCCCAGTTGGCAAGGTCATTCGTACTATTCCAGATAGCGCTGTTAAACACCCTGTTTGTATAGTCTGTAAGGCTTTCCCCTGACTTTCGATTCAAACCCCACTGATCAAGTTTGAAATCATAGATAAGCTTTTCACCTGCACCGGTAAAAGACGCTAGAGAGGCTACTAGATTCTTAGCAAAATCTCCAAAAATATTGATTCCGTCGGCAAGTGTGGTACCATCATGAGGAGAAGCAATCGTAGTAATACTGTGAACCCACGATTTACCCCCTGCAAAGAGAGAACTTAGTTGGGATGGCGTTGTATTTCGTTCCTCTTCACTGCCTTCCTTCAGTAATTGTACAAGGGTGCGTACTGTCTGCCCCCCCATGCTGTGAGCCACAAGATGAATTTTATTTACTTTACCTTCCGTCGTTAGATTGCCCCATTCAGGATAAAGACCGGGGTATGTCCTTCCATACCTGCTATGCCCTTTCTGTGTAGAATGTGCGTGACCGTAGTCTACCGTTCCTCCCTTGATATAGGCATACAACTCACAAGCTCTGTCCCAATTGCTGGATACAGGGCCTACCGTTGCAGTATAAGCCGTGTAACCATATGAGGAAAGTTCTTGCTCATAGTCAGTTATCCCTCCCCAATATTTTAGTCCCAGTACCTCGTTTCTACCCCAGCCCATAAATCCATGT
Organism: Pelosinus fermentans DSM 17108; assembly: GCF_000271485.2. Taxonomy (NCBI): domain Bacteria; kingdom Bacillati; phylum Bacillota; class Negativicutes; order Selenomonadales; family Sporomusaceae; genus Pelosinus; species Pelosinus fermentans. The sequence goes on along the minus strand of NZ_AKVN02000001.1, from coordinate 3,850,881 downwards.
ACTAGCACTATCGGGTAAGAGTTGACATTTGATTTCATTACCATTTCCTTCGTTTGCATTACAGAATCCATTTTAAATTCCTCCTTTAATTAATGATGATGATATACTTATTACATTCTTACGCAGGTTTAGAATTCAACTGCCAATGTTAAATTTTTCTATCATTCTGAAGAAGCTAAGAAATGGTTCTTTTGAGCCAAATAAATAAATGTGATAAAATATAAAGGAGGTGATTCAGATTCGCATTAGCTAGTATAGCAACGCAGCAAAGAGTATAGCTGACGGAATAAATCAAAGCGTAATTGCTAAAGCTTAACTCAATTAAGCATTCCCTTTGATTTCTACTTGTCATGATCAGATATGGTGTGATATAATTTCTACAAAGAGTGGCGTGTTACGGTAACGGCATTAGCCAGTAAGAAAGTGAAATTGGAATACCAATATCATTTTCTTGCTGGCTATTCCCTTTTAAAAAGACAGGGGGAGTTGCAATTGGCAACGATAGAGGGCCCATTTACTGTTCAACGAATTTTAAGCAATAATGCAGTGATAGCAAATACCGTGATTGGGCAGGATGTTATTTTACTCGGTAAGGGAATGGGATTTGGACGGAAAGCAGGCGATCTGTTAAAAAGTCCGAAATATGAAAAAATTTATGTCGTTCCCGAAGGTGTGGCAGAGCAGCAGGCCTTAAGTTTGATCGAGCAGGTCGAACCGGCAGTGATACAAGTTGCAGAAGATATTATTGAATTAGCCAAGATGCAGCTTGGGCAGGCACTGCATCCTCGCGTCTATGTGGCACTGACAGATCATATTAATTTTACATTAATTCGTCTTTCCCAAGGCATGGAGATCAAAAATCCCTTTATCTCTGAAATTGAAGTCATGTATCCAGACGAGTTTTATGTGGCGACACAGGGATCTAAGATGATTGCTGAAAAGCTGGGTGTAACTATCCCGCGAGAGGAAATTGGTTTTATTGCCCTGCATCTGCATGCGGCCAGACACAATCGGTCAGTAGGTGAGAGTTTAAAGCATTCTCAAATCATTAATAAGGTTATTCAGCATATTGAAATGCAAATAGGACCTTTGCAGGAGAATAGCGGTCTTAATTACACAAGGTTACTTACACATTTACAGAGCAGTATTCACCGGGTGATAACGAATACTGCGATTGAGAACCCATTTATGGAGCACTTAAAAAAAGATTTTTCCACATCCTACAAGCTTGCTCGCCAAGTGGGTGATATTATAGAAAAAGAATTGGAAGTCGTGGTACCGGATGCAGAAATCGGATATTTAACAATCCATTTGGAGCGTATCCGCAGTAAGCATCATCAATGATATCGATCAATTTTAAAATACGTGTTACTGGTAAAGCAGGCATGAGTTGTTAGTGAGGATTACCAATCCTCATAATGGCTCATGCTTTTTTATTATGTATATAAGGAGGTGATCCGAAAGGAAAACTGGGGAGGCTTAGATTTTATAATAGATTGATAAAGGAGAGGGGAATTATCATGATAAAGAAATCCTTTGGTATTTTACAACAGGTAGGCAGAGCGCTAATGCTGCCAGTCGCTTTATTGCCAGCAGCAGGTCTTTTATTAGCTTTTGGTAATGCATTACAAAATCCAGCGGCAATTAGTATTATGCCTCTGCTTGATAATCACGTGATCCATGCTCTGGCTCAAATTATGGAACAGGCCGGCGGCATTATTTTTGGCAATCTGTCCTTGCTGTTTGCAGTAGGTGTAGCAGTAGGTTTATCTGGCGGCGAAGGTGTTGCCGGGCTTGCAGCAATTGTTGGTTTTCTGATTATGAATGTCACTATGGGGATCGTCACAGGGATTACTCCGGACATGATTGCTGGCAATCCCGCCTACAGCAGTGTACTGGGGATTCCTACACTGCAAACGGGTGTATTTGGTGGTATCATTGTGGGTATATTAGCAGCACAAGTATATAAACGGTTTTACAATATTGAGCTGCCTTCGTATCTTGGCTTTTTTGCAGGGAAACGTTTTGTGCCGATCGTAACAGCAGCTGCGGCCCTTGTTTTAGGTGTTGCCATGACCTTTGTCTGGCCGCCGATTCAATTGGGATTAACCTTGTTTTCACGAAATATGATTGATTCGAATAAGATATTGGCTGCTTTTATCTTTGGTATTATTGAACGCGCACTGATTCCTTTTGGTCTTCATCATATTTTCTATAATCCTTTTTGGTATCAGTTTGGTGAGTATGTAAGTAAAAGCGGACAAATTGTTAACGGTGATCAAAGCATCTTCTTTGCTCAGCTCAAAGATGGCGTAGCCTTTACCGCTGGTACATTCATGACGGGAAAGTTCCCATTCATGATGTTTGGCCTGCCAGCTGCAGCTCTTGCCATCTATCATGAGGCAAAACCCGAGAAGAAAGCGGCAATTGGCGGTATTATGCTTTCGGCGGCACTCACATCTTTTTTAACAGGCATTACTGAACCCATTGAATTTTCCTTCTTGTTCGTTGCGCCAGTACTATTTGGTATTCATACTATTTTTGCTGGTTTATCCTTTATGCTGATGCAGATTTTGAATGTTAAAATCGGTATGACCTTTTCTGGGGGTGTAATTGATTATTTATTGTTTGGCGTTATTCCCAATCGTACGGATTGGTGGTTAGTAATTCCCGTAGGTTTGGTTTTTTCAGTCATCTATTATTTCGGATTCCGTTTTGCGATTCGAACTTGGAATTTAAAAACTCCAGGGCGGGAAGAGGATACAGGAACAGAAGAAGTATACAATGCTCCAGCTTCTAGTTTAGCAGCAGATGTTTTACAGGCGTTAGGCGGTAAAAATAATCTGACACATCTGGATGCTTGTATTACTCGCTTACGTGTCAGTGTAAAAAATAAGAGTGAGGTCAATCAAGATCGACTCAAAAAACTGGGTGCATCCGGCGTTATGGTAATCGGTGATAACCTGCAAATTATCTTTGGACCAAAATCGGATATACTAAAAACGCAAATGCAAGATATTATGGCAGGAAAAGAGATACCCCAAGGAGTTGTAACTCCTGCTGAAATACAACAAGCAGCAGAAACTGCGGCTAGTACAATAATCGATTCCATCCATGCGTTTATTTCTCCATTAGATGGAAAGGTACTTGCTATTACCCAGGTTCCTGATCAAGTGTTTTCACAAAAAATAGTGGGTGACGGTTTTGCTATTGAACCTAGTAATGGCGAAGTTATATCCCCTGTTGACGGCACGATAACCAGTGTGCTGGAAAGCAAGCATGCTGTGGGAATTACTGCTGACAGCGGTTTAGAATTGATTGTACATTTTGGGATTGATACGGTGCATCTAAAAGGTGAAGGATTTACTTTGTTTGTCAATCAAGGGGATCGAGTGAAAGCAGGCCAAAGGATCTTTAAAGCAGATTTGGAATCAATAAAAGGGAAAGTACCATCTGTTATTACTCCGATAGTGTTTACTAATTTGGCAGGCAGGTTGATTATCGTAGAGGAAGGAAAAATGGTAAAACGTGGAGAACGTATGAATATTAAAGTACAATAAGTACCGTAATGTATCGTTTATGTGTAAAGGCACCAGATGTTCTGGTGCCTTTACATTAGAGGGGATAGGATTGTTTTTTCGAGAGACTGACTACATAAAAGGAGGAAGGAGTCAGGTGAAAGATATATTCCGCTACCTGCAGCAAATCGGACAATCTTTGATGCTGCCTGTATCTGTTTTACCGGCAGCCGGACTTTTATTCCGGTTTGGAGAAAAGGATTTATTGAATATGCCTGCAGTACGGGATGCTGGCATGGCAGTATTTGCTAATTTGCCGTTGTTGTTTGCAGTAGGGGTGGCGATTGGTTTTTCTCAAGGGCAAGCAGTTGCCGCTTTAGCGGCTGTAATTGGTCATCTAATTTTTTTGGCAGTCTTAAAGTCTGTAAATCCGAGTATTGATATGGGCGTTTTTTCTGGTATTGTAATGGGCCTTATTGCAGCTGTTCTATATCGGCAGTTTCATCAAATGAAGCTGCCTCATGTGTTAGGATTTTTTGCCGGAAAGCGCTTTGTACCGATTGCCACAGCTGTTGCAGGTGTGGTGATGGCGCTGCTGCTGCAGATTGTCTGGCCTGTAATCCAATTAGGCATTGATGGCATTGGTCACTTAGCAGTGAATTCTAGTGTCGGTCCGGCACTGTTTGCTGCCGGAAAACGTTTACTGATACCCATCGGTTTGCATCATGTGTACTATCCTGCCTTCTTGTATGAATTTGGGCATTTTATTACTCCTGACGGCACCTTAATACGCGGAGATTTTAACCGCTATTTTGCCGGTGATCCAACGGCAGGCATATTTATGGCTAGTGAATTTCCGATTATGATGTTTGGTCTGCCGGCAGCAGCCTTTGCAATATACTACAACGCCAGACCAGAACGGCGAAAAGTTGTTGCTGGATTGATGATTAGCGGTGCTTTAACTTCCTTTCTGACAGGGATTACCGAACCCATCGAATTTGCTTTTATTTTTGTTGCGCCGTCTTTATTCATATTTCATGTACTAATGGCTGGTGTCTCCGGGCTTATGACCAGCTGGTTAGATATCCATTTGGGATTTACCTTTTCGGCATCCTTCATTGATTATTTATTGTCGTATAAATATGGGCACAATCAGCTGTGGATATGGCCGGTTGGAATCAGTATCGGTGCACTCTATTTTATTGTTTTTCATCTAGCTATCAATCATTTTCAATTAAAAACACCAGGCCGGGAAGATGAATCTCTCCCTGATCATGAGCCAGATACTTTCCGTAGGGCATATAACATAGTGAAAGCATTGGGTGGAGCAGAGAATATTAAGGCTTTGGATGCATGTATTTCACGGCTGCGAGTTTCTGTAAAACAACGAGAGTCAGTAAGAAAACAGGATTTTCCAGCTTTAGGTGCAGTCGGAATCATGGAAATGGGGACTAATTTTCAATTTATCTTTGGGACGCAGTCCGACGGTTTAAAAGAAGAAATTTCCAAGATGATTGGGAAGGATTTTGTTGAGGAGCAACTGACAGAGGCATATGTTCCGACTCCTATACAGGATGTACGAATTAATGCGCCGGTAAGTGGCAGACTGATTCAAGAAGGAGGTCGAATCCCGGATTATACGGTAGCAATTGCCACAAGGGATGATAGTTGTCTTGCCCCTGCTGCCGGCAGAGTGACACAAGTATGTTCAAATCCAGCATCATTACTGATGAGGGTTGAGCCACATTATCAATTGATGATTCAGGTGGAATTAGAATCTCCCGCTTTAAGCGCTGCATTGCAGTTTTTGGTCAGTGAGGGACAAGAGATTACTGTTGGACAGAAGATTCTATCCCTAAGTAATCCTAGGGAGCATGCAGAGAGTATTGTAAGGATTAACATTACTGGAGGAAAAGAGATACACATAACTCCCGCTGAGGAAGTAACAGCAGGAGAAGATATTATTATGCAGTGTATGGATTAATAAATAAAATTGCATTACGAACCCAATTACCCCCAGTCGTAGTTTCTTGATTCTACGATTGGGGGTAGTCCTATTTAAGAATATAGAAAATTTGTATTAAAGTGAATAATGAGATAATTTCCAGATTAATCTGTCGATATTTGTACTTTTATGTGATGATAATATGCTATTATCATACTATGATCAAGGTTTGATATTAAATAGTTAGCAGGTGAAATTATGCATTTGAATTCCAGGGATAAAGAAATTGTAAAAGAGTTACTTGCTACCAGCAAATTTATAACAGTGGATACGATTGCTAAAAAATTGAATGTTTCTGATAAAACCATTCGAAACCATATTATTAACATTAACAATGTTCTGCAGAAAATGGATTTGGGTGAAATTATTAAGAAGCCCCGCTTTGGAGTCTATTTGAAATTTGATTCCAATAACATTAAAAAATTAGACGAACTGCTCATAAACAACAAACAATCTTTGATCAGTGAGGACGTCAGCATAAAAAACAGAAAGGTATTTATCATTAAAAAATTACTCTTTGCCAATCAGAAATATATTACCATGCAGGAGATTGCAGATGGATTATACACCAGTCGTTCTTCGGTTATTAATTTATTAAAGGAGATAGAGGAATGGTTCAAGCAGTTTGGCATCACAATTGCTAGAAGACAGCATTCTGGTATTGAGATTTGCTATTCAGAGATGGATTGGAGAAGAGCTGTTGATGGTTTTTATCGAATGCTGTGTGCCGATATAGGGGATATCAATGAAGCTGCAGATAAAAAAAGTCAATTAAAAAACAGAGTCGATTCGTCAGATCTCTTTATAATGAAGCAAATCTTAGAAAGTTTTGATGTTGAAAAAATAGAGAAGATATTGAGCAGTTTGGAAACAGCAGAGCAGATTGTTTTTGCATATGATTCCTATCTAAGGTTACTGCTGCATGTATCGTTAGGTACCATGAGGAAACGAAAAAATAAGTCTGTTGTGATACCAACGGAGCAGGCAAATGAGATTTTAGGATTACGGGAATATAAGTTGGCTGAAACCTTGGCAAAGGCTATTGGACAAGAATTTCAAGTGAGTTTCGCAGAAAATGATATTTTATATTTTGCAGCCTATCTATTGATAACAGAGATTAGTTATATTGCTAATGAAAAAAAACAAGAAGAAATGGCTAAAGATATAGACATCATTCGTCCATTTATAAATGAGTTAATTCAATTGATCGGTACAATATTGAATGTGGACTTGCGTTCTGATGAAGGATTTGTTAATAGTCTGATACTGTATCTGCGCCCTGCACTATACAGGCTGAAATTTAACATCCATACAGAAAATCCCTTCCTACAACAGATCAAAGAAAATTATCCCCGCGTTTTTGGAGCAGCCTGGGCATCGAGCATTTTGTTTGAAAAATATTTCAATGTGAGGGTAGGGGAGGATGAGATTGCTTTTTTAGCCATCTATGTGGAGACTGCTTTAGAACGAATCAATCATAAAATGCGGACAGTAGTCGTTTGTAATCATGGAGTTGGAATATCCCAGCTGCTATCACAGCAGATTAGAAGGGCAATTCCAGGGTTAGAGGTTGATGATGCATTATCACTATATGATTACAAATCGATGAACAAGTCAAATTATGATTTTGCTCTATCCACCATTCCGCTGTCCGAAGAAGAAAAACCTGTAATATATATTAATTCCATACTTAAGCCTGAGGACATTCATAAAATAAAAGAGCAAATATTGCAATATAAGAAAATAAAAATACGTGATACGGCACTGCAAAAGGGTGAAGTAAGTCATTTTTTATACGATGAAGATCTAATTTTTGTGAATCTCGATGTTGGAGGCAAAAAAGAGGTCATTGAATATTTAGCTGAAAGGTTAGTGGCAAAAGAAAAGGTTAGTAAGGAATTTATACAATCTGTACTGGAAAGAGAAGATGCTACTTCAACGGTAGTAGGCCAGGGGATTGCAATCCCTCATGGTAGTCAGCAGTATATTTTAGATTCAACGATAGCAGTAGCCAAATTGAAAAAGCCAATTAAATGGAAGCACAATGAACAGGTAGATATCGTATTCTTACTAGCTTTTGATTTAAAGAAGGATGAAATCAATAAAAAAATGATCAAGAACTTTTATGCGAAATTTGCTTTATTGTTAGACGACGTTATCGTAAAAGATAAAATCAGGGGAAGCCAGACTGCGGGGCAAATTTATGACATCTTAAGGAATTGCGTTTAGGAGGAATATATGAAACAAGTCGATATGATCATTCAAAGTGCGGAAGGTTTGCACGCCAGGCCGGCAATGAAATTTGTTAATCAAGCGTCAAAATTCAAAGCAAAAATTGATGTAATAAAAGACAACAAGACGTATAGTGCAAAAAGCATGATTTCCGTCTTAAGTATGGGCGCTGTGCAAGGTGAGAAGATAACAATTATCATTGATGGTGAAGATGAGTCTGAAGCAATGAACTCTTTGCAGCTGCTTCTAATGGAAGAATGTGTGTGATGAAACAGGGAAACAAAATAGATAGATAAGGTGGATTTTGATTATGGATGTTACTGATGTCATAAATCTAAATGCGATAGATTTATATTTGCAAGTGGATGACAAAAAGGGTGCTATTGAAGTGCTGTCAGAACTTTTATTTAAAGATGGATCAATACGCTCTAAGGAGGAATTTATTAACGATGTTTATCTGCGGGAAGCCCAAGGGATGACTGGAATTGGTGATTTTATTGCAATTCCTCATGGTAAATCCGATAGTGTTGTAAAAACCTGCATAGCAGTTGGAAGGGTTGATAAAGGTATTGCCTGGGAAACCATAGATGACAAGCCCGTAAAGCTGATTATTTTATTTGCAGTGGACAATAAAAGCAAGAACAATCAGCATGTAAAATTAATGGCAAAAGTAGCAGGAGCATTAGCCAATAAAAAGATATGTGAAGCATTGCTAGAGGCAGAAGAGGCAAAGGATGTACTCTCTATTTTTAAACAAAATTAATACAATCACAATAAGGAGTGTGTAATGATGAATATTATTGGAATTACGGCATGTACTGCGGGAATTGCTCATACGTATATTGCGAAAGAAAAATTGGTCAATGCAGCAAAAGAACTGGGGCACAATGTGAAAATCGAGACCCAGGGAACGATTGGTACTGAAGATGAACTGACGAAAGAGGATATTGAAAAAGCCGATATTGTCATTATTGCAGCCGATATTAATATAGGGGGGAAAGAGAGATTTAAAGGGAAAAAGGTAATTGATGTACCGATGCAGACAGCTATTAAATCACCAAAAACTCTCATCCAAAAAATCGAAGAAAAATTGAAGAGCTAATCATTCTTTTTTAAAAAATTAAATTATGGAGGGATCTAGATGTTTAAAGGATTCTCTATTAAACAGCATTTGATGACAGGCGTGTCTTATATGATTCCTATTGTAGTAGTTGGTGGGCTGTGTATGGCGATAGCAAAAGTCTTTGGAGGTGCTTTAGTCGGAGACCAAACCAATACAATCCCATGGATGATTAATGAAATCGGAAAGGCTGCAATGGTCTTTGTTGTACCTGTGCTTGCTGCTGGGATTGCATATTCAATCGCTGATCGCCCAGGAATTGTTCCCGGATTAATTATGGGGTTCATCGCGAATAACATTAAGGCCGGATTTATCGGCGGTGTTGTGGGGGCTTTACTGGTTGGGTATTTAGTTCTTTTCTTAAAGAATTATTTAAAAGTGCCTAATAGCTTAAAAGGCCTTATGCCAATCATGGTTTTACCGCTGTTATCTTCAGTCATTATGGGATTAATCATGATTGGTTTATTGGGAGAGCCAATCGCAGCTTTTCAGAATGGAATTCTGGTATGGATGAAGTCTATGCAAGGGGGATCAAAGTTTTTGTTAGGTGCGATTATTGGAGCCATGATGGGTTTTGATATGGGAGGGCCTGTTAATAAAACGGCTGGTTTGTTCGCAAAGGGTTTAATGGTTGATAAGATCTTTGGTCCTGCATCAGCCATGATTATTGGAGGGATGGTACCTCCTCTAGGGGTCTCATTGTCGGTTTTATTATCAAAGAAAAAATACAGCAAGGCAGAAGTGGAAGCTGCCAAAGCTACTTTTCCACTAGGGTTATGCTATATTACAGAAGGCGTTCTTCCCTTTGCGGCAAGCGACCCGCTTAGAGTGATACCTGCATGTTCCATTGGTTCTGCTGTTGCAGGCGGTTTGGCATTGATGTGGGGAACAGCTTCACCAGTGCCTCATGGAGGAATCTTCGTAGTTCCATTAATGGACAACCCACTCATGTTCCTGCTGGCATTGGGGATTGGTACAGTTGTGACAGCTACGATACTGACACTGTTAAAGCCTACCAGGGTTGAAGGGGACGAAGAAAGTAATACGGAAGAAAATGTGAATTTAGACGATTTGGAAATTAAGATTGGCTAATAGAGAGATTCATAAAGGCGGATTTACGGTTAGATCATGGATTCTCTTATGTAGTCTCCTAATTCTAAATCGATTATTGGACAAGGAGATTTAGTAAGATGCGTGAAGGCAAGATACACATAAAGGAAGTCCTGGGTGCCGCTAATCAGGTAAATAGAAGTGATATAGATACGAAACTTCAGAGTGCTTTACAGCACTTTCATGGAAAAATAGTTGTGCTGGACGATGATCCGACAGGTGTACAGACCGTTCATGGTGTCTCTGTTTATACAGATTGGTCAGCAGCGAGTATCGAAGAGGGTTTTCAGGAAGAAAGCTCTATGTTTTTCATACTCACTAATTCCAGAGGACTAACACGGAAAGAGACAGCACAGATTCATCGCGAAATTGCACTGCAGATTATGATGGCAGCAAAAAAATGTAAAAAAGAGTTTATTATCATCAGTCGCAGTGACTCTACCTTGCGTGGACATTATCCTTTAGAAACCCAAATCATAAAAGAAACAATCGAGTCCAACTCCGATATCCGTTTTCACGGAGAAATCATACTTCCTTTTTTTCAGGAAGGAGGACGATTTACCCTTGACGGTATGCATTATATACAAGAAGATGATTATCTGATACCTGTTGGTGAAACTGAATTTGCTAAAGACAAGACCTTTGGATATGCCCAATCTCATCTTGGAAAATGGGTTGAGGAGAAATGCAATGGGGAATACAAGGCAGCAGACATGGAATACATACCTATCCAGGCTATCGGGGAAATCAAGATGGATAGTATTGTTCAGCAGCTGCTAAAAGTAAACGGCTTTCACAAGGTTATTGTAGATGCAATAGACAATGTTGACGTTAAAATTTTTACGATTGCATTGCTGAAAGCTCTGCAATCTGGCAGGTATTTTATATTCCGCACAGCTGCTGCTTTCCCTAAAGTCATTGGTAATATAGCAGATAAAGAACTTCTTCTGCGAAAGGATGTAATGCAAAAGGAGAGCCAGCATGGAGGTCTTGTGATTGTTGGCTCTCATGTCAAGAAGACCACAGAACAGCTGGCAGAATTAAAAAACAGTCACGGCATCGAATTCGTGGAATTCAATCAGCATCTTGTATTACATCCCTCTGAGCTGGCTATAGAAGTTAAAAGAGTGGTGCTCCTCTGTGAAAAGTGCATTCGTGCAGGACAAACGGTAGTCGTTTATACCAGAAGAGAACGGCTGGATGTGGGCAATGACAACAAAGAGGAAGAATTAAAGATTGCAGTAAAGATTTCAGATGGGATTACTAGTATAGCCCGGCAACTGACTGTAAGACCAAATTATATTATCGCTAAGGGGGGAATTACCTCAAGCGATGTCGGAGTAAAGGGGCTTAAGGTCAAGAAGGCATTAGTTGCAGGACAAATTAAGCCTGGTGTCCCTGTCTGGATTACGGGGAAAGAAAGCAGATTTCCGGGAATGCCTTATATTATTTTTCCTGGAAATGTGGGGAAGAGTACGACCTTAAGAGAAGTTGTAGAAATGTTAGATAAGAAGGATGCATAAGGAGAGATGGTTATGTCAAAGAAAGTAGCAGTGATTCATACCAGTTTTGTATCTGTTGAGGCATTGAAAGACTTATGTAAGGAAATTATGCCGCAAGTCCAAATCGTAAATATTGTAGACGACAGCTTACTTTCTGAAGTGATGGCTAATGGAGCCATTACCCCGGGAATTGTAAGGAGAGTTTGCACATATGCCATACAGGCAGAGGCTCTTGGTGCAGATGCAATCTTAAATCAGTGTTCTTCCGTTGGGGAAGCTGTTGATGTTGCCAGAAATATGATCAATATACCCTATATTAAAGTCGATGAAGCGATGGCAGTAGAAGCAGTCCAAATTGGGGGAAAGATTTCAGTTATTGCTACCGTTGCGTCCACAATGGGTCCCAGTGTGAGATTGATCGAAAGGGCTGCTGAAAAGCTGAATAAGCAGATCACCATTAAAAGATGTTTAGTGGATGGGGCTTTAGATGTGTTAATTAAGGAAAATGATAAGGAAAAGCATAATCGTCTGGTACTAGCTGAAATTGAAAAGGTGGAAGCAGAAAGTGACGTGATTGTCCTTGCCCAAGGCAGCATGATTGTCTTACTGCCCCAATTGAAGCATATTCAAAAACCTCTTCTTACCAGTCCGAAGTCAGGGATACTTAGAGTAAAGCAGATTCTGGGAATATAGTATAAGCTGAACAGATGAAATTTTTCGTTATCAGAATGGCTGCTGATAAGCAGCCAACAAGGAGGAAAAAATGTCTTTAGTAACACTGGAAGAAATTATGAAAGTTCATGATGGTGCCGTTGGCGCCTTTAGTACCTACGATCTTTTTACCGCACAAGGAATTATCAGTGCAGCTGAGGAGACTAATTTGCCCGTAATTGCTATGATCGGTGCTCCGATACTTAACAAACCGGGGAATGAATATATTGGCGAGATCATGGTATCCTTGGCTAAACGCTCGAGCGCTAACGTATGTGTGTTTTTGGACCATGCCAAAGATTACGGGACTTGCTTAAAGGCTATGAAACTAGGATTTAGTGCCGTCATGATTGATGGTTCTCACCTTAGTATAGAAAAGAACATTGAGATCACTAATAAAGTCGCAGAAGTAGCACATAGTCTTGGTGTATCAGTAGAAGCAGAAGTTGGCGCTTTGGCAGGGTTGGAAGATGGTGAAGAAGTTAAAATCGCTAAAATGGCCAGTACCGAAGATGTAGCACAGTTTTTGTCGGGGGCTAAAGTAGAAGCGTTGGCCGTATCCATCGGCAATGCTCATGGCCTATATAAAGGAGAACCAAAGCTGGATTTTGATCTTTTGCAAAGAATCAATGAGATTGCGACAGTACCCCTTGTCCTTCATGGAGGCACTGGTTTGACGCAAGAACAGTTTGCTTTGGGCGTGAAGCTGGGTATTAAAAAGATTAACATTGGTACAGAGGTTAGACGAACTTTTGTGGAGGCCGCACAGAAAACCCATGAGAAAAACATTGACGCTTGGGATCTAGCAGAAATGTCGCAAGCATCTAAGAATGCTGTGACTGGTATGGTGAGGGAAAATTTGAAGTTCTTTGCTTACAATTGGAAAGAGTTATGCAAATAGAATATAGAAAGTGTTTGCCTTAGTAAAAAGGGCAGTCGGGATAAAAAATCCTGACTGTCCTTTTCGTATGCTAATGCAGCTTTTGCTGCAGCAATAAGAATGGTTGCACTTTGGATGCCGAATTGATACAATATTTCCCATGAGAATGTTATATTTGGAAAAGACGATAGGAGTCCAATTTCTACTTTACGATGCAACATAGAATGAAAGACAGGGAGATGAAAAGATGAGAATTGGAGCACGAGTAATTAAAACGGGTATAGCCGTTGCCATAACAATGTATATCTGTAAGCTGCTTGGTTTGGAACCCGCCTTCTTTGGTGCTGTTTCTGCGGTGATAAATATACAGCCATCCATTTTTTTAACATTAAGGGCAGCACGGGATCAAATATTTGTCCATATTATTGGCGTTGTAGCTGGCTTTCTTTTTGGCTATTTTCTTGGTGTCAATCCGTTTTCAGCAGGCTTCATCGTTATTTTACTGATACCAATATACATAAAATTAAAATTGCATAGCGGCATAACCATGGGGATTGTTGCTGCACTCTTTGTCTTAAGCTCCAGTACGGAAGAATTTATGATACATGCTCTTGCCAGATCAGGAGTTATATTTGTTGGTTTAGGCTCGGCCATGCTTGTAAATGTGTTGCTATGGCCGCCGAGATACACCAAACTACTAAAAGAAAAGCTTAGTCAGAGCAATGAAGCTGCAGTTCTCTATTTCTGCCGTGCCGTGCAGGATTATGTAGGTCTCGATGACAGCAAAGAACTTCATGTCCATCTGGAACAAAAAAAGCGAGTTTATAAACTGAATAAGGAAGCGAGACAGCTGCTGGACTTGCTGAGAAGTGAGCGAAAAGTGGTCACGGAATCATCAGAGCCAAGGGAGTGGATTTCTTTGGCAGAGAAACTAATTGATTACAATGAGTCGATCATAAAAAAGGGGAATCGCATTTTTGATCTATTGCCTATCCGATTAGAACGAAGGATGAAGTCAGAGGCTCCGCCTGTCAGCGATGAATTCAAAGCTATTTTAGATATATTAGAAAGCGGCTGTACAATCGTCGTTCGAGTAAATGGAAAGGTTCGCTCTGTCATTGTAGATGGAGGCATAACCACTCCAGAAGAAATCAGTGAAGAGTACTGGGAAAGCCTTACGAAGGCAATTGAACAGTGGCAGCCAAGGCTTACAGGCAGTTACTATCTGCATGGGCTGCTTGAAGTCGCAGTAACGGCCAATGAAATCAAATGGGCCACGCGGCAAGCTAAGATATTGCTATCTGAAAGTGTGGAAAATAGGTGAAACGAAATACACTTACTAGCTAATTGACATAGCTATAACTAAAATGTTATGATTTACGCGAATTATAGAATAAATTGTCTAATCATATAATTAAATAGTTTTGAAATGGTGCCCGCAAGGGCTTAATAGGGAAGAACGGTGTAATGCCGGCGCGGTCCCGCCACTGTAATAGGGAGTGAACCCAAAAAATAGCCACTGGGATGAACAATCTTGGGAAGGTTTGGGTAAGTGATGAACTAGAGCCAGGAGAACTGCCTGTTTGACAGTCACCACTTGACCCGCGGGAGATGGGGAGGGGGAAAGTATACTATGGTAAAGCAAACATTAGCAGCTATCCTGATGAAAATGTCTAAAATCCACAAAAAGGTTAGCCGATTGCGCCATTTTTTTCTTAAAAAGGCAGAGCGCGGCAGATTGAAATCCATAGACAAATTCACCGCAATTTGAACCCTAAACGAACCGTCCCGTGCGCCAAGAAGCGCACAGAGTATAGCGGGTGAGAATACCGTCTGGGAAGGAAATTTCATGGTAGGTAGAAAGACAGAAAAGAGCAGATTAAGAAGAAGCATACAGAAAATAACTGATAAAATGCGAGAAATAAGATATTGGTCAAAGAAAGACCAATGCTTTAAAATCAATGAAAGCATTTCCGATATTGCGACGAAGCGTGTAACGGACTTTCACCGTCGAGTTATCCCCCATGCCGGGCGCACTGAAAAATAGGCCCCCGACCGGAGTCAGGAACCTGATTTCTCGTGATAATCAGTTGCATATTATCTAGATAGTTGTATTGATTATACTACTAAACTATTTTAAACGATATTAAGGCCTGCACTTGCATAACCCGTAACAGTATTGATTAAAGTAAGCCCTGCTGCTGTTGCAGAGAATACCAATAGCAGACGAGTTTCCGGAGTTACTGGTATATTTAAGCCAGTAATAATGCCATTGCTAATCGCTCCAAGGGCAACGACACCTGTTAGTGCTGGTGCTAATGTTACGATGGCTCCTGGAATTGCAGTGAAGGTATTGTCGGGTGTGGTGGATTCATATAATTCTGCTGTAATTGTGATTGTTGAGCCTACAAGAGCCAATGCCAATGTATTACTAAAATAGGCTGCTATTGACGTAATGACTCCATCGCGGGGAACCGAGAATGAGAAGTCAATAATTGGTCCTAAAGCAGTACCTGTGAGATCAATTACTCCACCAAGAAGGCTGATGCCAGTCGCGGAAGAGCCAAAGCCAACAAGACTTGTCGTGCCAACTAAGCCACCAGCTATCGTTGTCAGTGTAACAGGACCGCCTGAGGCAAAGGGGATGATAGCTCCAGCACCAGTGGCGCCCGTAGCGCCGGTAGCGCCAGCATCGCCGGTAGCTCCAGTAGCTCCGACAGCACCGGTAGCACCAGTGGTACCAGTGGCTCCAGTAGCTCCGGTAGCACCCGTATCTCCCGTAACGCCAGTAGCGCCAGCAACACCCGTAGCGCCGGTAGCACCCGTATCTCCTGTAGTGCCAGTAGCGCCAGCAACACCCGTAGCGCCGGTAGCACCCGTATCTCCTGTAGTGCCAGTAGCGCCAGCAACACCCGTAGCGCCGGTAGCACCCGTATCTCCTGTAGTGCCGGTAGCGCCAGCAACACCCGTAGCGCCGGTAGCGCCAGCAACACCCGTAGCTCCGGTTGCACCCGTATCTCCCGTAGTGCCGGTTGCTCCAGCAACACCCGTAGCTCCGGTTGCACCCGTATCTCCCGTAGTGCCGGTAGCACCAGTAACACCCGTAGCACCGGTAGCGCCAGCATCGCCAGTAGCTCCCGTAGCTCCCGTAGCACCGGTAGCACCAGCATCGCCAGTAGCTCCCGTAGCTCCGGTAGCACCTGTTGCGCCCGTAGCACTAGCGGCACCCGCAGCACCTGTAGCACCCGTTGCTCCCGTAGCTCCGGTAGCACCTGTTGCGCCCGTAGCACTAGCGGCACCCGCAGCACCTGTAGCACCCGTTGCACCAGTAGCTCCGGTAGCACCAGTAGCACCCGTAGCACTAGCGGCACCCGCAGCACCTGTAGCTCCGGTTGCACCCGTAGCTCCCGTTGCGCCCGTAGCGCCAGTAGCTCCAGTTATGCCAGTAGCTCCAGTAGGCTTAGTAGTATCGATACAACAGCAATTTGCTGGAGATGTGCACAGTGGGAACTTAGGAGTTGTAGGTGAGAATCTAGTCATTGAGGTATCGTCAAAGGACATAATAAGATTGACCTCCTTTAATAAAATATTGGATTATTATTATTATATGTAAATGGTGATAACATTGTGACACCATTATGTAAGCATAGCGACAAAAGATTAGCTTCTATTTATATGAGTCGAGGGACAGTTCATGATTCTTGAAAATACAAGTGATAATGCGCTTGTTGATATGGTAGAATATGAGAAGACACAGGCAACCATCAAATTGCTGTCTAAGCTGGCTGAAGCGGAAGCGGCGGTCAAAAATGGTGATGAATGGCTGTCTATCGAGGAAGCAGAAAAAAATTGGGAGTGTAGCCGGTGAAACTGCGGATTAACCCTGTTTACGTCAAAATCCTTTTTGGCAAGCTCGAAGATGACATATGATTATACTTTGAAAACGGATTCATGATTTCCGATCCGAGGGAGATTCTTAAGCAAAATTGAGAATTTCCCTCGGACTTTATTATGAAAGTGTAGAAAAATAGATGAAACATTTCTTTACAAAAAATGTCTGAGTGAATTCTTTATCCCATAAAGATAGTTGTATATTTTTACCCGTAGGATTATAATGAAATAAATAGAATTATTTGAAAATCCTTTGAAAAAACTAAATATAGGTACAGGTGCCCGTAAGGGCTTCATAGAAAAGCCGGTTGAAGACCGGCGCGGTCCCGCCACTGTAATGGGGAGCAAATCCAAGATATGCCACTGGAACGAATCGTTCTGGGAAGGTTTGGAGGCGCAATGATCCTAAGCCAGGAGAACTGCCTGTACAACGATCACCGTTTTACCTGCGAGAGATGGGGAGGGGATTTGGATGCAAATTTTTGCATTTTTTTGTGCAGACAATATTTGTCTGCATGGAATAAGAAGCCTCTTGAGACGGTGTCACAGGTGGCTTCTTTTATTTTCGTTAACGCAATGTTATATAGCAATACGGGTACAGGTGCCTTGCAAAGAGCTTAATAGGGAAGTCCGGTTAAAAGCCGGTGCGGTCGCCACTGTAACACGGAGTCGACTCTAATAAGCCACTGGGATGAGGTAGACATTCCGGGAAGGATGGGTTGACGATGAACTGGAGCCAGGAGAACTACCTGTACGGACAATCTTCGTTTGACCTGCGAAAGACAGGAAGAAGATTAGGCTGCAGCTTTTATGCTATAAGTTTGAGTACATAAAAGAAGCATAATCTCTGCGAATTTTATCATCACAGAGATAATGGTTAGCAAATGAAAGGAGAATGATCAGGAAAAATACTGGTGTTTTGATGGACAAGTTGAAAGAAGTCAAATCCAAGATTGAGCGATGGGAGGATAGGGAAAAAGTCATACTATTGCGACAATGTAATATTGTTATGAAATGATGCATAAGATGAAATACAAGAGAATATTGGGATAGGTGCCCTTCGGGGCTTAATAGGGAAGACCGGTGTAATGCCGGCACGGTCCCGCCACTGTAACGGGGAGCAATCTCGCATAAATGCCACTGGAGCTTAGGCTTTGGGAAGGCGTGGGAAAGCAATGATCCGAAGTCAGGAGAACTGCCTATCTAACAATCACCACTTAACCTGCGAGTGACAGGGAGGAGATTACGTAAAGCTGCCGTAAATTTTTCTGGCGGTCCAACGTAAGCACTCCCAAAATGGGAGTTTTTTTTATTGCTATTATTTTATATAAGCAGCTGGATTATTTAGATGCGGTAAGAACATCCAGCAACTATGGCAAGAAGTAAAGAAAGTAACAAAGGAATGATATTTTTTGAACCATGTATATAGAATCATCTGGAATCGCGCCCGTTCCTGTTGGCAGGTCGTATCTGAATTGACGAAAAGTACGGGCAAAACAAAAAGACGCAAATGCCGCAGTCTGCAACGAATGACTCTGGGGCTGGGGTGTGTGCTGGTGGTCGGTGTCATGCCATTGGGCAGCCTGGCCTATGCCGCTGAATCTGAAGGCGAGGAGCAGCAGACAGACTATGATTTACCGGCACTCACGGTAGAAGCCAAGCGCCCGGAGTGGGAGTCCAAGCTCTCGCCCGGCACCGTGACCATTATTCGGCCGGAGGACTATAAGGGCGAGCAAAAAAGCCTGCCTGATTTGTTAAAAGACGTGCCTGGCGTCCATGTGCGCGAAGTGAATGGTAAAGGCCAATATACCACTGTCAGTGTGCGCGGATCGACGGCGGCACAGGTAGGGCTGTTTGTGGATGGAGTGCTGTTCAATCTTGGCGGCGACGCGGCGGCGGATATCTCCACTATTCCGATTAAAAACGTTGAGCGTATTGAGGTATACCGGGGATATATCCCGGCGCGCTTTGGCGGCACCTTTATGGGCGGTGTAATCAATATTGTGACCAAGCGTCCAACCAAGGAAAATATCACTGCCAGCATCGGGCAGCGCTCATACGGCGGCTATATTGGCAGCTTACAGGTGGATGCACCTCTGGGCAGCGGCAGCCTGATGGTAGGTATCAATCGGGAGCAGAGCGAAGGAGATTTCAAGTACAAGAATTATGCTAGTGATGAGCAGGTAGCGGCCTATGCTAGTCAGATTGAACAACGGAAAAATTCTCTGACAACAGTTGCCGATCAAGGGATAGCAACTTTTAACAACGTGGATACCCGGTCGGGTTATGAGACTGTAGCCACGAAACAGACCTTATCCGATGCTCAGGCCGAATACTATCGAAACAACCCGGAAGAGTGGGTGAAGTTTGCAACTGAAGCGCTGCCCGGCGGCCAGACCGCCCTTTATGAAGCAGAGTATCAAGCTTTGTATGATTACGGCTATCAAAGACTGATAACGTCCAAAATCTACACCGGTGACTCAAGCGCTAACCCAAATGGGATCATAAGCGACGTAAAGGGCTATGCCCAAACCTATTATAGGGAATTATACAATGATATGAGTATTAACATCAGTTATGCTGAGATAGCTGCCGATCCCGCCAAATATCTTGATGTTTATGCGAATTATGTTGCCAAAATAAATACTGAATTCTGGCAGCCCGACGGAACGATGATGCAGTCGCTTATGGCCGACATCGAGAAATATGAAAAACTCAAAGCTGAGCTGGGGGATGGCACCCGCTGGCGCCGGTATAACGACTATAAAAATACCGATGCCATTGTCAAATGGCAGGATGACCATTGGACAGTCAAAGGCGCCTGGAAGGAGATCGACCGGCATTTGCCGCAGCAGTTGTGGGATACTCCCGGAATGGAATTTGCTGGTATTAGTTCTGGCAGGGATGCCGATGCACATGGTGAAACAGGCCGATCTGTGAATATGGATAAAAAACAAAAAATTACGACTAAAGAGCTGCAAGTCGGCCGGCGTGATAATGTTGGCAATTTGGAATGGGGCTGGTCGGCCAATTATTTGGACTCGAATAAAAGCTACCGCAATAACAGCAGATGGTTCAAGGATCTCTCCTACTACTGGAAGATTCCATTCCGCGAATGGAGCCGGTACGACTCCGACCGCTGGGGCGGCATGCTTGACGGCACTTATAAGGCGGGGGACAATCATCTGATTGAGTTCATGGTCAACTACTCGGATGAAAAAATGCATATCGCCGGTTCCATGGTCACTGACGGCACCAATCCCGATACTGTCCGTTACCGCACTTTTTATAAGCAGAAAATGTTTAATGCCCAGGTGCAGGATACCATTGCGTTAGGGAAAGGGGGGGATTTATGGCTGACTCCCAGTATTCGCTATAATTCGTCTACCACCTTCGGCTCCAGTCCGCTGGAAGGTGACTACCAGCACAAATGGAATCAGCAAGCCGAAGAAACCCAGAGCAAGACAACCTGGCAGCTGGCCCTGAAAAAACAAGTGAACGACAACTTCGCCCTGCGGGCCACGGGCGGGACCTATTTCCGGCTGCTCAATCTGTATGAGATTGCCGGCGACGGTGCCGGTATACTGCCGGCGCCGCGCAGTGACCTCAATGGCAACCTGATTTCCCTGTTTCCGCTGCCGGAAGAAGGCAAACAGTGGGATGTCAGCGCCCTTTGGGATGGCCGCACGCTGGGCGCCGACAGCAAGCTGCAGCTGACCTATTTTGGCCGTAATGCGAAAAACCTCCTGCAGTTGTGGCGTTACGGTTATGACTATTGGTCCTACAGCAATAGCGCAGAAGGCCGGGCGCGGGGTGTGGAAATGCAGGCCAACCTCAAATGGGACAAATGGGATTTGGATCTTGCCGCCACCTATACTGACACCAAGGCCAGAATCAAAAATGACTCCCCTACTGGTACCAATACCTACAGGAACGCCAAGCAGGCGTATGCTCCCGAATGGGAAGGATCGCTGCGGCTGGGCTACCGCCCTGACAATCGGACGCTGCTGTTTAGTGAGGTTAAATATTTGGGAGAAATGTTCACCGAGAGCACCAAGGTCAATAGTTCTAACCAGTGGTACGGCCAGGATGCGCTGACCACCATTGGCTTAGGTGCCAAATATAAATTCTACCAAGGCTTGGAAGTGATAGTGGGCGTCAATGATGTCTTTAATAAGGGACCCAAGCTAAAAGCCTATAATAACCTTCAGAGTGAAGGGTACAATGTTGCATTTCCCATCCAGGGGCGCACCTATTATGCAACCATGAGCTATACGTTCTGACCTATTTATGGTGTTGAGTTAAGGAGGTGATTTCAATGTAAAGCCATCAATAACAGTATAAACAGCTTTTAGAAAAAAGAAAAAACGAAAATAAAAGGAGTGTGTGTTCAATGTCTGAAAATTTGTTTGCGTATGCCATTAGCAATTATGTGAATAGTCAAGCCGGGGCCATTACTGGTTCCCGCCGTACGTCAAGTGTTGACACCGCCGCCGCTAAGGCCAAAATAACCGGTTTGAACGGTGATGCCGCCTTTTTTAATTTTTTTGATCATAGCAGCAGTCGTCTGGTGCTGCGTCAGTATAATGTTGCCAATCCCGAGGATTTGATTAACAATCGGATCATCCAACCTCAGGGAAACTGGGCAGTGCCCCTTGCCAGCCAAACTTGGGCTGCCGTCCGCAACCTGCACGCCGTTGCCACTAAGGGCAACTGGTTGTACGCTACTGGCTATGACCTAGGAAAAATTGCGGTAGTGAATATGACCAGTAATGCCTATACCCAGGCAGCGACGAGTTATGATTTTCCGTTGACGGTGACCGGCGATGTGCATGGCGAAGGTCTGGCTGTTATCGGCAATTATCTCTATGCTCTGTTCAGCAGCAATCCCGAGAGCGGTTATGAGGTCTACGCCGACAGTTATGTGCTGCAATATGAAATTAATACTAATGGTACGCTAAACTTTATAACTAGTGTAAGAGTGGGTAGAAACGGCTTTACCCTAGAGCCTTGGGGGAATCAATTATACATATGTGCACTGGGCGGCATGCAAAATGCCGGTTCCGGAAATGTTTTGACCCGCCTGAGCATTGTTACAATCGATGAAGATAATGAAATGAGTGTTAACAATGTTGCTTTGCCGTCCGGCTGGGCGGGGGACTTCCGCGATATCAGCATTGCCAATGCCAACAATGCCTATGTGTTTGTTGGGCATTATAATTCCAGTTTTTCCGCCATGGAAGGAAAAATTTACCGCTCGACCGTTGCTAATCTGGCAAACCCCAGCACAACCAACTGGACGGTCGTGAACAATGTTAATTCCAGTGGTTATTTCTGGGGCATACAGGCAGAAAGCACTCCTAGCCGTTTCTGGTTTGTCAGAGGCAACCAAATCGATGCCTATTCTTCCCTGCCTACGACAACTGGCGGCACACCCACTTCCTTTAATGCAGCTGCACTGAATGATGCCGGTTACACCGAAATCAACTCAGCTTGCTTTATTGCTCCTGATGCGCCAGCAGCCAAAATGGCAGCAGGCACAGCTGCTGCTTCTGCTAAAGGCTTTGTCGGCCAAGCCAGACTGGCTCGTCAGGCAAAAGCGCTTGCCGACGAACTCAAAAAGAAAAATCCATAAGATATGCAGCCTACTCTGTAATTTATATTCTAAGCAAACTCTTTGGCGCAGTCTTTCACTTGCTGGAAGGCTGCGCTTAGGGGTTTAGTTACATTCCATCCATCGTAAAAGTTGAAAGGGAGCTTTGTTAACAATGAAAAAGATAATGCTGCTATTGGTGCTGTGCTGGCTGCTGCTTCCCGGTATTATCGTACAGGCGGAAGAGTCAGATAGAATATCGCCGCTGGACTGGGAGATTAGTGTTCGACCCAAACTGAGCATGGCAGAAATTGAGCAGGAGCGCTGGTCGTATGTATTTACCAATGACATTGGTATTTATGTGTTTGACCATCAGTCATTGAGCATTGATGAAACAGATAAAACACAGGTGAATGTTCTAACGAAAACCATCTTTACCGATCCAAAAGTCATTGACAAGCTGAATGAGGTCTACAAAGAAAAACTGAACGAGGGGGATGAGGTTGCCTGCAGTGAAATGCAGATGGTCTTTCAACTCAAAAGGAAAATGTATGCGGTGACTGAGACTCGGGTATTCAGCGCACGAGGATTGGTTTTGGAAGATCGTAAGCAGCTTGTCAGATTTACATCTGTCCAACCAAAGACTTTTGCCGATTCTATGTACAATATCGCTCAAGACTATAAGCGAAGCAATTAAAAAGCTAGCTTTGGAATCAACAGCAGTAGAGTGTGAAGAAATTCCCTATTATTACCAGAAGTGATCGCGTATAATGAAACTAAATAGGATTCTTTTCCAGCTTATCAGGATGCTTTATTATGCCAAGAGGATCCTTATTGATCATGAATCTAAATTAAGGCGAACTTAAGGAGGAATCAACATGCATGAAATGAAGCTTCTACCTTTTGAGGTGAAAGAAATCTTGGACAATGCGGAAAAAATACCCGATGGTATTCAATTAATGAAAGCACAGGAGGTTTGGGAGCCAAGTAAGCGGGGCAAAGGGGTGGTCGTTGCCATCCTGGATACGGGCTGCCAGGTGGATCATCCTGATTTGAAAGACCGTATTATTGGCGGGCGCAACTTTACAACTGATGATAATGGAGACCCGGATCAGTTTGGCGACAATAATGGGCATGGTACCCATGTGGCGGGAACCATTGCTGCAGCCGAGAACAGCCAGGGGGTTGTCGGTATCGCTCCTCAGGTAGATTTGCTGATTCTTAAGGTGCTTGACAGCAGCGGAAACGGGGGTTACCAAAATCTGATCCGTGCTATCGACTATGCTCTCCAGTGGCAGGGTGCAGAAGGGGAGAAAGTGCGTATTCTCTCTATGTCATTGGGGGGAGAAACGGATGATTCGGCCTTACATGACGCCATTGTCCGGGCGACAGGCAGCGGGGTGCTGGTGGTTTGCGCTGCTGGCAATACGGGACAGGTTGAACGACAGTTCCCCGGCGGGTATAACGAGGTAGTCGGTGTGGGAGCTGTGGATTTGAGCAAAAAGCTGGCTCCTTTTAGTACGATGAATAAAGAGATTGATGTGGTTGCTCCGGGGGTGGAGATTGTTTCAACCTATCCTGGCAGCCGTTATGCCGTTCTTTCCGGAACCTCTATGGCCACACCCCATGTTGCTGGGGCCGCGGCTCTGATCATCAATCAGTGCGAAAAAGATTTTGAACGCACCCTCACGGAAGCGGAGATTTATGCCCAGCTTTGCAAACGGACCAGTACGTTAGGATACAAAAAAATCAAAGAAGGCAACGGTTTCCTGGATCTGACTGTTGGTTACCAGAATGTCTTGCATCCCATGGAGGTGGAGACAGCAGTTAAGCAAGGCGAAGTTGCTATGGGTCAAAAACGATGAAAGAGCTAAGGTTAAAGAAGTTAAGTGTATGGATTGATCAATATTACAAATGGTCAAAATGGAATGAGATTGGCATAGTCCCCACGACAAATACACCATAGAGATACGAGAAGCGACTAGTTATTTTTAGCTGGTCGTTTTTCTCTGCCTGAAGATAGTGATACTCGATTTTTGTAAAAAAATAGGTGATAAAAAATTATTACCATAGAAGGAAATTATTACCAAATGACGAACTTTAAAAATATAGATCATTCAGAAAAGAAGGAGAGTATATGAAATACAAAAAGCTGCTGGAATTATATATACCCTTAGTTGATTTTATTGCCGATATTATTGGACCGAATTGTGAAGTACTTTTACATGATATCGTTGATGTTGAAAACTCTGTGATTGCAATTCGAAATGGATATATAAGCGGCCGTTCCTTAGGATGTCCTTTAACGGATTTAGGTTTCAAGCTGCTGGAGAATAAAACGTATTTACAGCATCATGCTTTTGTCAATTATCGAAGCCGCAATGACAGGGGAGACAATTTAATTTCATCCACCTATTATATTAAAGATGAAGCAGGAAGTTTGATAGGTATGCTTTGTGTTAATATCTTAAGTGCCTCTGATAACCAGGGGCATAGAATTCTAGGTGAATATCCTTTAAAGACATTGTTTGGCAATGCAGTTCAACTGAATGACAATGAAGAAATAACAGAATCATTAAGTACTTCCTTAGATCATGTGGTAGACAATGGGATTCATAAGCTGATTGCAAAATACAATATTGCAGTGGACAGAATGTCGCCTGAGGAAAAGAGTGCTATAGTACAGGAACTGCGTGAAAATGGAATTTTTAAGATCAAAGGTGCCATAACAAAAGCTGCTGCCATTTTAAAAACATCTGAAAGTACAATTTATCGATATATGGCAATGAAATAGATATTGCTGCAGGATGAGTATTTTGATACCTGTCAGGATTTCTTTATGAGAGACCTGTCGATGATAAGGTACAAAGAAAAAGATAGGAGGAATACATATGAAAGAAATAATCAAAACGTCGAAAGCTCCAGAAGCAATTGGTGCGTATTCACAAGCTGCAATGGAAGAAAAACAGTACTGTGTAAATATTCGATAAGATTGAAAGGAGAAAGAGCATTATTATGGAAGAAAAAGAACTAACCAGAGGGCTGAAGTCGCGGCATATTGAATTGATTGCTTTGGGGGGAACCATTGGTGTTGGTCTTTTTATGGGGTCAGCGAGTACGATCAAGTGGGCAGGTCCTTCCGTATTGCTTGCTTATGCATTAGCAGGTATTATTATGTTTTTTGTTATGCGCATTATGGGGGAAATGCTTTACTTAGAGCCAATGACAGGTTCTTTTGCAACCTATGCCCACAAATATGTCAGCCCTTTGGCGGGTTATCTGACTGCCTGGTGCTATTGGTTTTTATGGGTTACAGTTGGAATGGCGGAAGTAACGGCCATTGGAATTTATGTTAAGTACTGGTTTCCCCTCATTCCCCAATGGCTGCCAGCGTTGGCAGGGGTAGCGATTGTGGCATCGGCAAATTTAGTTGCTGTTAAGTACTATGGCGAATTTGAATTTTGGTTTGCACTCATTAAAGTAGCGGCGATCGTTGCTATGATTGTGATTGGGCTTGGTATGATTCTTTTTGGCTTCGGCAATGGAGGTCAGCCTGTTGGTATCGAAAATCTATATATTCATGGCGGATTTTTTGCTGGTGGTTTAGAAGGTTTTTTATTTGCTCTTTGCTTGGTAACGGCGTCTTATCAAGGCGTTGAAATGGTTGGCATTACCGCTGGTGAAGCACAAGATCCTAAAAACACCTTACGGCGCGCTACCAAAAATATTATTTGGCGTATTTTAATTTTCTATATTGGAGCCATATTTGTTATACTGGCCATTTATCCATGGAATCAAGTCGGTACAATCGGCAGCCCCTTTGTTATGACCTTTGCCAAAATTGGAATTGTTGCTGCTGCCGGAATTATCAATTTTGTTGTTTTGACGGCCGCGATGTCAGGGTGCAACAGTGGAATTTATAGTGCGGGGAGAATGCTTTACACCTTATCCAAGAACGGTCAGGCTCCTCGATTCTTTGGCAGGGTATCAAATAACGGGATGCCCGGCAATAGCATTATGGTTACAATTTCCTGCTTATTATTAGGTGTGTTTTTAAACTACATTGCTCCAGATTCCAAATTATTTCTATACATTTACAGTGCTAGTATTCTTCCAGGTATGATCCCTTGGTTTGTGCTGGCATTTAGTCAGATTGCATTCAGAAAGAAATGGAAAGAGGAAATGGAAGCTCATCCTTTCAAGTCCCCGTTTTTTCCCATCAGCAATTATGTAACGGTTATTTTTCTGCTATTGGTGTTGATTGGAATGTGGTTCAATGATGATACTCGCATATCATTAATCGTAGGAGGTATATTCTGCACGATTGTCGTAATAAGTTATTATGTTTTTGGTTTAGGGAAAAATCAATCTGCGAAAGGATTAGATGATACTCATAATAAAGTGAGCTAATAGGAATGAATACAGAAAGAAGGGAGTTATTTATGGCAAGAAAAATGAAAACAATGGATGGAAATACAGCAGCAGCCCATGTCTCTTACGCTTTTACTGATGTAGCTGCGATCTTTCCTATTACGCCGTCATCCAACATGGCAGAGCTTGCAGATGAGTGGGCAGCGCAAGGTCGAAAGAACATCTTTGGACAAAGGGTAGAGATTGTTGAAATGCAGTCAGAAGGAGGCGCAGCGGGAGCTGTGCATGGCTCATTGCAGGCGGGGGCTTTAACGACTACCTATACTGCATCTCAAGGTTTGCTATTAATGATTCCCAATATGTATAAAATTGCCGGGGAACTGCTGCCGGGAGTATTTCATGTGAGCGCCAGGGTGGTTGGTGCTAACGCCATTAGTATTTTTGGCGATCATTCAGATGTTATGGCGACTCGGCAAACGGGCTTTGCTTTACTGGCCGAAAGCAGCGTCCAGCAAGTCATGGATTTGGCAGCAGTGGCACATTTATCAGCCATCAAAGGAAAGGTTCCCTTTTTAAACTTTTTTGACGGGTTTAGAACTTCCCATGAAATTCAAAAAATCGAAGTTCTCGAATATGAGGAATTGGCTGAACTTTTGGACTGGCAGGCTCTAGATGAGTTCCGCCGATCTTCTCTTAATCCTGATCACCCAACCTTAAGAGGAACCGTGCAAAATTCTGATATTCACTTTCAGCAGCGGGAAGTATCCAATCGTTATTATCAGAATTTACCGGAAATTGTTGAAGGCTATATGGCACAAATCACTAAACTTACTGGCCGGGAATATCATCTGTTCAATTATTATGGGGCACCGGATGCGGACAGGATGATTATTGCCATGGGTTCCATGTGTGAGGCGATTGAAGAGGTAGTTGATTATTTGAATGCAAAAGGGGAAAAGGTTGGGTTGCTGACAGTCCACTTATATCGTCCTTTTTCCATCGAACATTTTATGAAATACATTCCAAGAACTGTAGAAAAAATTGCTGTATTAGATCGGACGAAAGAAATGGGTGCATTTGCTGAACCTCTTTATCTTGATGTGAAAGCGGCTTTTTATGGAAAGGAATGGGTACCACAGATTGTAGGAGGCCGCTGCGGAGTTGGCGGTAAAGATGTTATTCCCAGTCATATCCAAGGAGTTTTTGAAAATCTAAAAGCTGCCAGTCCTAAAGATCATTTCACTGTGGGGATTATTGATGATGTAAACCATATTTCACTGCCTCTTGGTCAAGACATTGATACGACTGTACCCGGTACCACAGCATGCAAATTTTGGGGGCTTGGTTCAGATGGAACGGTTGGTGCCAATAAAAGTGCGATAAAAATTATCGGTGATCACACGGATATGTATGCCCAAGCCTATTTTGCCTATGATTCTAAAAAATCCGGCGGCGTTACGATTTCTCACTTGCGCTTTGGCAAGCAGCCGATAAAGTCCCCCTATCTTATCAATAAGGCGGATTTTATTGCCTGTCATAATCAATCTTACATTTATAACTATCCTGTATTGGATGGACTTAAAAAAGGCGGCAGTTTTCTTCTGAACTGCAGCTGGAGTCAGGCGGAAATCGCAAGTAAGCTGCCTGCAGCTATGAAGCGCTATATCAAGGAAAATGATATTGAATTTTATACGATTGATGCGGTTGGCATTGCTGAGGAGATTGGACTTGGCGGACGGATTAACATGATTATGCAGTCTGCTTTCTTTAAAATTGCGGATATTATACCTTTGCATGACGCGATGAGATTTCTAAAAGAGGCAGTGGCGAAATCTTACGGAAACAAAGGGGAAAAAGTGGTGGCTATGAATCATGCTGCCATTGACAAAGGAATACATTCCATTGTCAAAATTCATGTCCCAGCTGACTGGAAAGACGCCCTTGATGAAGCAGTCCAAAGAAAAGAAATTCCCGATTTTATTAAGCAGGTACTGGTGCCGATGAACCGTCAGGAGGGGGATCAACTTCCGGTAAGCGCCTTTCTTGACATGGAAAATGGGACGTTTCCTTTAGGCACTTCGGCGTATGAAAAACGCGGTATTGCCATCCATGTGCCTGAATGGGTGGCGGATAACTGTATTCAATGCAATCAATGCTCCTATGTATGCCCCCATGCAGTTATTCGTCCTCTATTACTAAATGAAGAAGAATTTTCTGCAGCACCGGAAGGATTTTGCACTAAAGCGGCTGTCGGCTTGAAGGACCTGCATTTTCGGTTAGCGGTTTCTCCTTATGATTGCACGGGCTGCGGCAATTGTGCTCAAATTTGCCCCGCGAAGAAAAAGGCTTTGCAGATGAAGCCTCTGGCAACTCAGCTTGGGCAGGCCTCCCTGTGGGAATATGCCATGATGATTTCCCCGAAAGTCACTCCGATCAATGTCTTTACTGTTAAAGGCAGTCAGTTTGAACAGCCGCTTTTAGAGTTTTCCGGGGCTTGTGCCGGCTGTGGCGAGACGCCTTATGCCAAACTGGTTTCAGCTTTATGGTGAGAGAATGATGGTAGCTAATGCTACAGGCTGTTCTTCCGTATGGGCTGGGAGTGCACCTTCCATACCCTATACGAAGAATCATCGCGGTCATGGCCCTGCGTGGGCAAACTCACTGTTTGAGGACAATGCTGAATTTGGATTAGGTATGCATTTGGCAGTAAAGCAATTGAGAAATCAATTAGCACTTCATATTGAAAAAGCTGTTAAACTGCCTTTTGGTGATGAGCTTAGGCAGGCTTGTGAAGATTGGCTGATCCATAAGGAGAATAAAGAAGGTACAAGGGCTAGAGCCGATAAACTGATTGCCGCTTTGGAAAAGGTAAAAGGTCAGGATGCGTTGTTAGATACCATTTATACAAATCGAGATTTTCTCGTAAAGAGATCCCAATGGATTTTTGGCGGCGACGGCTGGGCCTATGATATTGGTTTTGGCGGACTTGACCACGTATTGGCTAGCGGCGAAGATGTCAATATTTTGGTTTTTGATACAGAGGTATACTCAAATACTGGCGGACAGTCTTCGAAAGCTACTCCTACTGCGGCAATTGCTAAATTTGCAGCAAGTGGCAAGAAAACCAAGAAAAAAGACTTGGGGATGATTGCCATGAGCTATGGGTATGTGTATGTAGCGCAAATTGCTATGGGAGCCGATAAGAATCAAACCCTTAAGGCGATTCGAGAGGCAGAGGCTTATCCGGGACCATCACTGATAATTGCTTATGCACCTTGCATTAATCATGGTATACAGCTTGGTATGGGATTTAGTCAACTGGAGACTCAGCGTGCGGTAGACAGCGGCTACTGGGCAATGTATCGGTATAATCCACAATTAAAGGAAAGTGGAAAAACACCATTCATTTTAGATTCCAAAGAACCAAGCATGAACTTTCAAGAATTTTTGATGGGTGAAGTGCGTTATGCATCCTTGATAAAACAGTTCCCAGAGGCGGCAGCGGCCTTATTTGAAAAGACAGAATTAGATGCAAAAGAACGACTTCGAAACTATCAGACATTGGCGGCTATAAAAGAATAGAAAAGCTAAAAGCTGGCACTGTTTATTTACGGTGTCAGTTTTTATTTTTAAAAGAATCTGCTCATCGGATAAAGGTAGAACACCAATTGTAAAATAGTATATAATAGAATAGGTGATGAGAACATAAATCATTGTATTGGTTGAATTAATTTATGAGAAACTGCGCTGGTATGTACTGATTACTAGCCAACATAGAAAGTTTGTTTCCCAATATGGTATTAAGGAGGTAGAAAAATGTATCCGTTAAAATTTGCACCTGTTTATCAGGAACGTCTTTGGGGTGGTACAAATCTGAAAAAAATATTTGGCAGAGACATTACCAGTGACCATATCGGAGAGAGCTGGGATCTATCTGGCCATAGCAATGGCGTGAGTATCGTGGAAAACGGTTATTTAGCTGGTAAAAGCTTAAATCAATTGATAATAGAGTACCGGGAAAAATTAATGGGAAAGAAATTTGCAGAGAACGAATCCTTTCCTATACTCGTTAAAATTCTTGATGCCAATGATAATTTATCCATTCAAGTACATCCTGATGATGAATATGCCCATAGGGTGGAAGGAGAAGCCGGTAAAACGGAAGCTTGGTATGTCATACATGCAAAGGATGATGCGCATATCATATATGGCCTTAAAGATCATATTACCAAGGAAGCCTTTATTAAAGCGGTAGAAATGCATCATATTAGTGATGTCATAAAAAAAGTGCCTGTGAAAGCAGGAGACATGATCTATGTTCCGTCAGGTACCGTTCATGCTTTGCTCGAAGGCGTGATGGTATATGAAATACAACAAAATTCAGATACAACCTATCGAATCTACGATTATGATCGAGTGACAAAAGATGGAAAGCTTCGAGAGCTGCATATCGATAAGGCTCTTGATGTCATAACGTTCACTAAACAGCCCAGTTGTGTATTTACGGATCATAGTATTTCAAGCCAGTATTTTTCTGTAGAAAAGTTGTCTGTTACTGGGGATTTGCATGGGGAAACAAAAGAGATCTTTATCATATATTGTGTAATCGAAGGATCGGGTGAGGTTGTTTATCAGGATAAGGGGGAAAGCCTAAAACCTGGAGATACGGTACTCATTCCGGCATGTTTGAAAAATTTCACATTACGAGGTAATCTTCGACTATTACAAATAACATAAATAGGACTTGATTCAGGTGAGTCTTCACTGTGATTTCAATAGGATGATCATTACAGGATTTTTTTTACTAAATGAGGTACAATACCTATAAACGTTATAGGTAACATGAGCAGCAGTTCAAATCTATAAAGGCAGGTATTTTCGTGTCTAAGGAAATATTGATTATCAGACTTAGTTCAATTGGTGATGTGATCCATTGTACGCCAGTAGCCAGTTCTTTGAAGGCTGCCTGGCCCGATTGCAAAATAACATGGATGGTTGGTGGGGTCTCAGCAGACCTCTTACAAGGCAATCCTTATATAGATGAAATTATGATATGGTCAAGGGAAAAATTTGAAGACTATCTTAGAAATTTAAAATTTAGAGAAGCTTTGGGAATGTGGCGTGATCTAAAAAATCAGCTAAAGGGCCGGCGGTTTGATGCGGTCCTTGATATTCACGGCCTTTTTCTTACAGGAATGATTGCCAAGCAGGTAAATACCAAAAAGCGTATTGGTATGAAGGGAACAAAAGAACTCAATTCTCTTTTTATGACGGAAACTGGGGAAGCCCGCAGTAAACATATTACCGACAAATATCTTGCAGTTCTTTCTTGTTTAGGAATTGAAGCTGTAAATCATAAAATGAGTCTTGTTGTACCTGAAGGGGCTAGAAACTTTGCCAAAAAGGTATTGCAGCAATATGCCGTTTTACCAGACGAGAAAATTGTAGTGCTCATCTTGGGGACGACTTGGATTACCAAAAATTGGCCTATTGCTTTTTTTACAGAGACAGCCAAGCTTCTTGGTAAGGATTTTCGGATCATTTTATGCGGCGGAAAAGCAGAAGTTCAATTAGGTAAGGAAGTCGAGACAAAGGCAGGGGTTCCTGTCATCAATACCATTGGACAAACCAGTCTGCTGGAAATGGCAGGTATCATAGAGCAGGCTTCTGTAGTAGTCTCTGGAGACACAGGGCCTCTGCACATAGCTGGGGCCCTGGGGGTTCCAACAGTTGGTATGTTTGGACCGACTGATCCTGCCACCTATGGTCCTCAAGGAGAGCAGCATGAGGTTCTTTCCTCGACACTTTCCTGTTCCTACTGCCATAAAAAGCGATGTTCTAAAGGAGGGGGAATATGTATGGAAAGGATATCCCCTGAAATGGTGGTTCAGAAAGTGTATGAAATCCTGAAAAAAGTAAGAGCATAAACAACGGTTTGCGAATGGAAAACATATAGAAATGTCAACAAGTCCTATGACGAAATTCAATTTTCATTTTATTGAAAAGGTCAAATATGTGATATATGATAGGAACATAGAACAATAGTCACGCTGGTTGTAGAGCTGGCGTGAACTCTTTCTTAAAGAGGGGTTATTGGTTATGAATATTACCTCAAGACAGCGTATGATATTAACTATTTTATTAACTGAGTCCCAAGGAATAACTGTTAATGAAATTGCAGAGCGAATTGAGGTAAGTACACGTACCATTCATCGAGAGCTAAATGATCTGGAAGATCTTTTAGCAGCCCATCAATTGCAGTTAGTTAAAAAAGCAGGTATTGGTATTTTTATTGAAGGTGATAGTAAACAAAAAGAAGTAGTCAGGTCGTTGTTATATAGCCAAAGAGTGGCAGAATATTCAGCGAAGGAACGAAAATTGTTGATTTTATGTCAGTTGCTGGAAGCCAAAGAACCGATCAAATTGATAGCAATGGCTCATGATTTTAAAGCTACCATATCAACGATAAGCAATGATTTAGATGAGTTAGAGGCTTGGATTCGAACCTATGATTTAACATTGATTCGCAAAAGAGGTTATGGTGTTGAATTATATGGTACAGAAAATGCCATTCGAAAAGCGATGAGTACGCTGATTTCGGAAAACTTGGATGAATTCGATTTGTTGGGAATATTAAGAGACAACATTTATGAAAAACCTTCCAGGCATATTAGTACCGTATCCGAGCGTTTGCTAGGACTCATTGAAAAAGAAAAACTGATTATCATTGAAAATTCCCTGCGGGATTTAAAAAACGATCTTCCTTACCCCTTAGCGGATAGTTCATTTATTGGTTTGGCAATCCATTTGGCTCTGGCCATCGAACGTATTGAAAAAGGTGAAAAGATCGGTTTTGATGAAGCATATTTAAAGGAATTAGAACGTACTCCGGAATTTCAAATTTCAGAAAAAATTGTGCAGACCCTTCGAAATCGCTTTCAATTAGACATACCTGTTGCCGAAATTGGTTATATTACGATGCATTTGCGAGGCGCAAAATTGCGAAGTGCTCACGACGACTATTTTGAATTTAAAAACGTGGAACTTGCTTTACAAGTGAATAAGCTCATCAGTTTTTGTGAAGACAAACTTGATGTTGTACTGAATGAAGATCCAACGTTAATTCAAGGTTTATTGGCCCATATTGAGCCAGCAATTTTCCGCATTCAAAAGAATATGAAGATTCGCAACCCCTTACTGGATGAAATTAAAAGTCGGTACAATCATTTGTTTCAGATTGTGAAAGCAGCAGTCGATGCTATTTTTACAGAATTGTCTGTTCCGGATGAAGAAATTGGCTATTTAGTGATGCACATTGGTGCTTCTCTTGAGAGAAGCCGGAGTGAATGCCGTAAGCAGTATCATGCGCTGGTTGTATGTGCAAGTGGTATCGGATCATCAAAAATATTGGCAAGCAGAATCAAAAAAGAATTCCCCGATATTGGCTCCACAAAAAACATCTCTATGTTTGATGTGGAGAAAACCCCTAAAAGCGAGTATGATATTATCATTTCAACCGTTCATTTATCCATTCCCTCTCAAGAATATATTTTGGTTAGCCCCTTGTTAACAAGAGATGATGTTAAGCACATCACTCTCTATCTAGAAAGTTTAGGCGATTGTAAGCAAAATGCCAAATCCAATTCCTCTCTGCAAGAAGATGATTTTTTAGGAACTTTAAGAATGTATCAATCTTATATCAGCCATAGTATTGAAATTATCGAGAATTTTGCTTGTCATAGCATAAATAATCATAATATGAATATTGAAGACATATTGGGTT
Source organism: Pelosinus fermentans DSM 17108 (assembly GCF_000271485.2). NCBI lineage: Bacteria > Bacillati > Bacillota > Negativicutes > Selenomonadales > Sporomusaceae > Pelosinus > Pelosinus fermentans. The sequence continues at coordinate 3,816,165 of NZ_AKVN02000001.1, read as the reverse complement.
TGATTTGTGAAAAATTTGAGAGAAATCATATCATCAGTAATAAACAGGAACTGATAAAGAATTTATTAGAAAGAGAAAAATTAGGCGGTCTGGGGATTTCCAATATACAGCTAGCACTATTTCACAGTAGAAATAAAGACGTTTTAAAACCGGCTTTAATACTGTACTTTCTGGAAAAACCAATTATTATTAAATCTATGGATAATAAATTCACCAATGTTGATAAGCTATTATTGCTTCTGGCGCCTGCCAATATTTCCAGAGAGGGCCTGGAAATATTAAGTGAAATCAGCTCCCTATTAGTCGAAGAAGAGATTATAGCAGTATTAGCCGCAAAAGAGGCGGAAGGCATACGTTCATTCTTTTTAAAAAATTTATACGCATATATTATTAAAAAAATAAAAGGGAGAGATATGTAATATGAAAAACGTTATTTTTTCTGCCGATAAAATTGTAATGGATGCTAAGATTTCAAATAAGCAAGAAGCAATCACTCTAGCTGGGCAGCTCCTTGTTCAAGGAGAGCATGTGACCGACGATTACATCAGGAAGATGTTTGAGCGTGAAGAATTGATGACGACTTATATTGGTAATGGCGTAGCAATTCCTCATGGCACAAATGAGTCAAAAGAATTTATAAAATCTTCCGGGATATCCATTATACAAGTACCTAATGGTGTAGACTTTGGCAATGGAAATATTGCGTACTTGATTATTGGCATTGCAGGAATTGGTGATGAGCATTTGGAAATACTCTCCAATATTGCAATTGTCTGTTCAGAAGAAGAAAATGTAAAAACTCTTGTTAATGCTACGACCAAAGAAGCTATTATTGAAATATTTGAAAGGGGCTGAGCATATGCTTGCAGTACATTTTGGTGCGGGTAATATTGGCAGAGGCTTCATTGGACAATTATTGCATCAAGCAGGTTATAAAATATGCTTTGTTGATGTAAGTGATGAATTGGTTGCAGAAATCAATCGGCGCCAGGAATATACGGTGTCTCTTGCCAGTGAGGAAAAAACTACATTTACAATTCATAATGTAACTGCCTTACTTAGTAAAGATGAAGAGGCTGTCGCAGAAGCCATTGCTTCTGCTGATCTGGTAACAACAGCTGTTGGACCGAATATTTTAAAGTTTATCGCTCCTGTCATTGCAAAAGGGATTCAAAAACGAATCAAGGCAGAAGGCAAAGCTCTAAATGTGATTGCTTGTGAAAACATGATTGGCGGAAGTTCAGCTTTAAAATCGTTTGTTTATGAATCTCTTAATGAGGAAGAACAAAAGCAGGCGACGCTGGTTATTGGCTTTCCTGATGCTGCTGTAGATCGTATTGTTCCCCTGCAGAAGCATGACGATAAGCTATGGGTCACCGTAGAGCCTTTTTATGAGTGGGTTGTTAATCAGTCACAGGTGCTAGGTGCTGTGCCCCAGGTAGAAGGAATCACCTATGTAAGTGATTTAGGACCATTTATCGAAAGAAAACTGTTTACCGTCAATACCGGTCATGCAGCTGTAGCCTATCTTGGCTATTTGCTTAAATTAGGCAGCATTGATCAAGCAATTCAAAATTCTTATGTGCTGGATATGACAGAAAAGGTGCTCCACGAAACGGGTGCGTTGTTAATTGCAAAGCATCATTTTGATAGTAAGCAGCATGAAGAGTATATTCATAAAATTATCAAACGCTTTAAAAATCCCTATATATCGGACGAAGTTACCCGAGTGGGGCGTTCTCCTATTCGAAAATTATCAGCAAAGGATCGTTTGGTAGGGCCTGCGCTGCAAGCATTAGAGTATGGTATTACACCTTCCGCCTTATCATTGGTCATTGCTGCTGCCTTACTTTTTGATTCTAAGGATGATCCCGAAGCTGCGGAAATACAAAGCCACATAAAAGAAAATGGTATTGAAGCGGCAATTCAAAAATACACTGGAATTTCGAGTGCAAGTCCTTTATTTGCCTTGATTCTAGAAACCTATAAGAAAGTGAAATCTCAAATCAACTCTGCAAGTATTTAAAATTTTGCCAACCACAAAGGCGCAATGCCGCTGATGCGGCACACAAAGGAGTGCACAAAAAAGATAAATAAACCCTTTGTGTCCTTTGCGTCCTTTGTGGTTCGTAGCGTCCAGGCTCTCTGATAACAGAGGGCTTTTTTTATTAAGATAAGGTATTTTCGTTTCAAAATCAGCAAGAAGACTTGATTTGCCATGGAGTTTTAGTGAGGTTAGTTTATCAAATAAAGAGGTTATTGACAGGTCAGTATAAGGACGCTATACTAATAAACAAAAAGTGTACATACACATATGGAGAGACAAATGCAAACAAAATCAAATTATGGTCGATCACATTGGCTGCTTATCATAAGTGCTGCTGCCATTATGATGATTACTACAGGAGCGAGACAATCCAGCGGACTTTTTGTTTCTCCTCTGGTTGCATCAACGGGTTTAAGTATTGCTTCTATTAGTTTTGCCCTTGCCGTAGGACAACTTTTTTGGGGCGTAATTCAACCCATATTTGGCGCTATTGCTGATAAGTGGGGAAGCTTTCCCGTACTTGTTTTCGGTTCGTTTTTAATGGCATTAGGAATGGCTATGACCCCATATGCGACATCGGAGTGGATGTTGACTTTAACTATGGGGGTAATTAGTGCAGCGGGAGCTGGAGCAGGGAGTTTCGCAATTTTGATTGGGGCAACGGCACAAAGGCTGCTGCCTAGCCAGCGTTCTTTTGCCGGAGGATTTATTAACGCTGGAGGATCGTTTGGGCAATTTGTTTTTGCGCCGTTAACACAGATGATTTTAGCAGCTTATGGCTGGATTACAGCGATGTTTGCTCTCGCAGCAGCGTCTTTATTAACGATTCCTTTAGCCTGGACTCTTCGTGAAAAGAAGGCACCCCGGTTAAATGCTGATTCCCAGCCTTCTCAGAGTATGGGGCAGCAAGTTGCTCAGGCGATGAAGGATCGGAGTTACCTATGCCTGCATGCAGGTTTCTTTACTTGTGGTTTTCATGTTGCCTTTCTGGTTACTCATTTACCGGGAGAAGTGGCTTTATGTGGTCATTCTGCAGCTGTATCCGCTGCAGCCATTGGAATGATTGGTTTATTTAATATTGCTGGAAGCCTTTTGGCTGGCGTGTTAGGAAATCACTATCGGATGAAATACATACTGGCTTTTATGTATGGAAGCCGGGCTGTCATGATTGGTTTATATCTGATTGCTCCAAAAACTGAATTAACTTTTTATATTTTTGCAGCTGCATTAGGTTTCACCTGGCTTGCTACAGTACCGCCTACCGTTGGATTGGTTGGAAAACTTTTTGGTACTCGCTATCTTGCTACTCTATTTGGATTAACCATTCTGACCCATCAAGTGGGAGGATTTTTAGGTGCTTGGCTTGGCGGGATTTCTATGGAACAAGATGGAAGCTATATGTGGATGTGGTATGCTGATATCCTGCTGTCTTTTGCAGCTGCCCTTGTTAATCTGCCAATTCGGGAGGAAAAAATAGTGAAAGCATAGGGGTAAGTTTGCTGATATTGCCTTATAGAATATTTATTTTTGCATATAGAGTTTAAACTTTAAAAGTATAATGTTATAATTATAAAAAAAATTGATAGGAGGACTATTCATGTATTTTAAACCTTTATTTGAAAATGATGTTCCCAGTGCACTCCTTTCTTAAGCGGATGGATTGCGCAGCGTATTCCTTCCGTTTAGCGTAACTTTTTTAATCGTAAAAGACGGAGGGAACACACATGATAAATCAATATCTTGGTCCGATATACTTGACGTTGGCCGCCAGTATTTGGGGTGGCATGTATGTAGTAAGTAAGATGGTACTTACAATGATTGCTCCTCTAGAATTAGTATGGTTTCGCTATATCGTGGCTTTACTCACTCTTGTTGCCTTTGGTGCAGCAACAGGGCAATCCTGGAAAATTCATAAAAAAGATATACCCCTTATCCTTTTGATTGGTCTAGTTGGCTACTTTCTTTCCATTTGGGCCCAATTTGCAGGGACGCAGCTGTCTTCTGCTCAAATGGGAGCCATTATTACTTCTGCAACTCCAGCCTTCATGGTTATCTTTGCAAAGATACTCTTAAAAGAGACGATAACTTTGCGAAAGGGAATATCGGTTTGCTTAGCGACGATCGGTGTGTTATGTATTATTGGAGTCGGTGATGTCGGCATTTCCTCAAAACTTGGCGGCATGATTCTAGGAGGAGCAGCTTTAACTTGGGCCTTTATGTCTGTTTTGGTAAAAAAAGTGCCTAGTGGTTATTCACAGCTTGTAATTACAACCTATGCAATATTGGCAGCAACCCTGGCAATGACGCCTCTTGTAATTACAAATATCAACCTGGTGCAAATCCAGCATGTGCTGCTGGAGCCTTTGGTGTGGGGCGGCATATTATATTTAGGCATCGTATCGACAGCAGGAGCATTCTTTTTCTGGAATAAAGGTTTACAGCTTGTTGATGCTACCCGTGCAGGAGTATATTTCTTTTTCCAGCCGCTGGTCGGAACCCTGCTTGGTTATTTTTTTCTTGGGGAGCAAGTGGGAATCGGCTTTTGGATAGGAACAGCACTCATTATTGGTGGGGTTTTGTTAGTGGTAAAGGATCCTTCTTAGGCATGGAAACAGAAAAACGGTTAAACGCGAGGATGCGAAGAATTTAGGAAGGACACGAAGAAATAATATTTCTTCGTGTCCTTTTTTCCTCGCGTCTTCGCATCTTCGCGTTTCAAAAACAGTTTGTATGAATCTTATTCTGTATAGTCGTTATTAGCATCTGCTTTGGCAGTAAGGGTGCCATATTGATTTTTGCTTTGTTGTGTTTTATTAGCTGCTTGATTTTGAGTTGAGCTTGCGTAGCTGTTGCCAGTATAGGCAGAAGATGCTCCAGCTTGGCTGCCATATTGCTGACTTTGTGCAGAACTTGAATATTCATTATTAGCATCAGCAGTAGCAGTTAACGTACCATATTGGTTTTTGCTTTGTTGTGTTTTATTTGCTGCTTGATTTTGAGTTGAGCTTGCGTAGCTGTTGCCAGTATAGGCAGAAGATGCTCCAGCTTGGCTGCCATATTGCTGACTTTGTGCAGAATTTGAATAATCATTATTGGCATCAGCAGTAGCAGTTAACGTACCATATTGGCTTTTGCTTTGCGCTTGCTTATTCTGTGCATTTTGATTTTGTGTAGATTGAGAGTTGCTTTGGTTTGCATTGGATTTGTTTGCTGAAGAGTTAGATTGTTTGTTGTTTTTATCATTTGTAGCCATGTTGTATGCCCCCTTTAAATTTTATTATTGATTCTTGAGTCCAAATATATTTTCCCCCACTTATAACATGATTATGTGATTGAAATTTAACATAAAATAGCAATATAAACCAATTATCCAATCCAATACCAATTCATAAATAAAGAAGTACATACTAATAAAACAGAAGCGCTGATAGCAAGATAGCAATAATAGGATTTGCGGGAAATCTGTCCAAAGAAAAGATAGAGAGGAAATATCGGGAGTATAAAACGGGAGACACTGTATAGAGGGAGACTGGGAGCAGTAGAGCAGAGAGGGATGAGAAACCATAGCCAGCCGATTAAGAGGTAGGAGGTAGGAATTTTAAACTGTGGCAGAAATGTGAGCAAACATAGACCAATGAGGCTGCTGACCGTGAGGAATGTATCTAAAGCAAGTCCAGGCTGACTATAAGGATCATTGAAAAAAGTCATAGGGATATTAGCTGCAATATTGTGCCAGGGCAGTTCAAAATGTCTTCCCCAGTCTTGTTGGGTAGTTATAAAAGCAATCGGATTATCCAATAGATAGAAGTTGTACAGCATAAAACAGGATAGAGCAATTGGCGGCAGGAAAAGTGGAATCATAGCAGGTAATGAGTTAGTAGGAAGAGACTTCTTTTTAAAGAACTCATAAAGTAAAAAAATAAAAAGAAAGATCCCCAAATTTCTGGTTAAAGTGGCTAGTGCACCCGCTACTCCCGAATACCACCACAGACCTTTTCTAGAAAAATAGATGCAAAAAAGGGAAAAGGTGATAAATAGAGATTCTGTATAGATACTATTTAGAAAAAAAGAAGTCGGCATTAGAGCATAAGATAAGAGAGAATAGTGAACTTGTTCTGGAGAAAAATCTAAACGGAAGGTTATATCCATAATCCAGAAACTGATGAATGCAAATACATTGCAAAGTAATAAACCAGCAAAGGGGATGGGTAAACCTAAGTAAGACAAGCCTTTTATCAATATAATGAGCATAGGGAAAAAGACTATCGATTTTGCATCATATCCATGTCCAGCGGCATAGGTATACCAATGGGCATCCCAGCGGATCAATTTTTCGATAAAGGGAGGCATAGGATATAAGGATTGATCTACAAATCCTATTGGAGGGTGAGAAGGTAAGTAATCAGCTAATCGGTAGGAGATAAAAATGATGAGTGTGTGGATCAAAAAAGCAAACCATACGGTTTTTGACGGAAACTTCATGTAATGGAACCCTTTCTGTTTTAAAATTCTACTTGCATACAGTTTTCTTTACTAGGCAATTCCTGGGTTACAATTAATTTTTCTTTATCAGCATTGATTTGTGAATACGTAGCAGACCATGTCCATTTGCTGTTAGCAGAAAAATTCCAGAGGATAGATACGGCAATACCTGTTAGCTGACCGGCATAGATATTCCACCCTAGAAAGAGAAATGCTTGGGTAAATAAGGTGGTAATGGCGATCCCCAGACTACAGATTAATACAAACTGGGGAAATTGCATCATTTGCTTCCATAAAGTTTGTTGTTTACATTCTTTCCAGGTTACTTTGTGATTCCACATAAAGTTATGAAGCATGGCAATGGAGGATGCATAAACTGAAGCTGTTAATTCTTCCATTCCCAAGAAATGCAGAAAAAAATGTAAACATGATAAGTTGACAAAGACTCCCAAGGTTCCAATCATGCAAAAATAATAAAATTTACGGTGTTCAGGGTGATACATCATAAGTTGTCCGATGTGTTTTAGATAATTGAATTGCTCATTTAAATTCATTTTTGATGTTCCTGCTGTCCGCGCCACAAAAGAATAAGGTATTTCATGTACAGTTTGATATCTTCCCTTTACCAGAATTTCAATAAGTATTTTCCAGCCTATGGGATTTAACTGCACTTGTTCAATGACACTTCGCTTAAAACCAAAATAACCGCTGGTAGAATCAGAGATACAGCGCAGCTTTTTGATAAAAATATAGCCAATTCCCCTGGCAACCCCTGAGATTAATTTGCGTACTATATTTAAGCCGCCATCTGAGCCACCAGCAACAAAGCGGCTAGGAATGACAACATCATAGCGTGCCAGTCGTTTGATCATCAAAGGGAGTAATTCAGGAGGATGCTGAAGATCAGCGTCCATAACGATGATCTGATTGCCTTGAGAATGTAAGAACCCCTTAACAACTGCAGATGCTAAGCCTTTTTCATTGCGGCGGTGAATATATTTTACTTCCTTATATTGCTGACAGAGTTCTTCTAAAAGGACAGGTGTGTCATCAAGGCTATCATCGACAAAAATGATTTCGAAGGAAGAATTACTTCCTTGTAATAGAGTAGTTATTTTCTCAGCAATGATCTTAACGTTATTTCTTTCATTAAAAGTAGGAATTATGATACTAAGATCCATCAGAACGATTGTCATCCTTCCATATCGCTACCTATACTTTTCGGTTGTAGTTTTTGCGATACGGACATTGTTATTCGAGGTAAAAAATGGTGTTTTAGCTGCCAGAAATTCTATTTGCATAAAAAATAAAAAACAGTGCCGCTTGGGTACTGTTTTTTTGCTGTAATCTATGGTTAAAAGAACAAAGTAAACGATTGCTTTATATGGGGAATTTTATGCAGAATTTTGTTCCTAATGTAAGCTGGCTGGAAACTTTAATCGAACCTCCATGAGTTTCCACGATTAGCTTGGCGATGGAAAGTCCCAATCCTGTACCTCCTTTAAAGCGGGATTTGTCTACTTGATAAAATCGATCAAATATTTTCTCTAAATGGATATTTTCAATTCCTTCTCCCGTATCAGTAAAAGTGAAGAGGATTTCTTTTTTTGATTGAGATAGGGATATAAAGATCTTCCCACCAGAAGGGGTATGGCGAATTGAATTATCAAAGAAGATACTGACAAGCTGTTTCATAGAGCCTTCATCACCATGAAACTGGATTTCTGGGGCAATGGAAAGCTCAAGAGTAATCCCTTTGGCAGCAGCTAAAGGAGCGAGTGCCTCTGTTGAACGAAGAATCGTTTGATTTAGGGAAAAAAGCTTTTTTTCTAGTAATGGCTGCTGCGAATCCGCACGTGCTAAAAAGAGTAAGGAGGTTATTAATTTAGCCATAGAGTCGGTTTCTTCTTTAATGTTATGCAGCCATTTACTTTGGTTGGCGATGGTTCCATCTGGATTATCGAGGACGATTTCTAAATTCGTCTGCATGACGGTTAATGGGGTACGTAATTCATGGGAGACGTCTGCTAGAAAATCTTTTTGCTGCTCCCAGGCATTGGAAATGGGAATCATAGCACGATTCGCCATGTAAAGGCTTGCGACAAGGGATAAGAGTAAGCAAAGGATGCCAACGATGATTAAAGCCGTGATGAGACTGTGAAGCAAGTTCTTTTCATGATCAAAATTCCGAAAGAGGACAATCATTCCTGACTGGTCTTGCAAAGGCGTTTTTACATAATAATAATAGCTTTCCTGTAAAGAAATCGTTCCAGTTGTTTCTTTTTGGCGTAGGCTTTCTTGCACAAGAGTGGATAAAGAAGCAGAATCCAGGGGTTGGGTAGAGGAGGTAAAAAAAATCTGATTGTCAGCGCCTGTTTTGACGAAAAAAACAAGAGGATGTTCTGGTGGTTGGCCTAGTGGCTGCCTTGGTGATTGAGGAGATTCGTCATGAGGAGGATGTCTGCCTTGATCCCGAGGGTCGCGATCCGGCATGTCGTTAATTAAGCCCGCTTGTATGTCGGATATAAAATTGATTCCCATGCCGAAGGCACGATTTCTCATTTGGTTTTCAGCAAAAAGATAGGTACCTACTGTTAAAATTAAAAAAAGTGCAGCAATGATAATTAAGTTAATAATCGCAAGCTGTAAACGTAGTTTGTGAAACATGTTAGTTCTCCTCGAATAAATAACCAACGCCACGTACTGTTTTAATGGCGGATGTACTTAGTTTTTTTCTCAAATAGTGAATATAAAGATCTACATTTGCGATATCAGTTCCTGAATAATAGCCCCAAATCTTTTCGAAAATGCGTTCTTTTGTAATGACCTGCCCTTGATTATACATAAGCAGTTCGAGCAGCAGGGACTCCTTCACACTAAGTTGAATAATTTGGGAACCCTTGGTAACTTCACCCCGCAACGGATCAAAGGTCATTCCTGAGGCGGTGATAGTTTGATTGATAAGCTCTTTCGTCTTTCTTCTAGCTAAAGCTCTTAGCCGTGCTAACAGTTCTTCGGATGAGAAAGGCTTAACCAGATAATCATCAGCACCTGCGTCTAATCCCTCAATTCGGTCTTTAAGGGAATCTTTGGCAGTCAGGAATAAGACTGGAGTATCAAAGCCCCGGTGACGAAATTCTTGTAGAATGGAAATACCATCTAGCTTGGGGAGCATTCGATCTAAGATTATGACATCATAAATGCCGGTTAGCGCCATTTCTACGCCACTTTCTCCATCCATAGCGATATCTGTGACATAGCCATTTTTTTTCAATAAATAAGAGAGGGCTTCAACAAGCCGTTGTTCGTCTTCAATCAGCAATAGTTTCATAAAAGCTCCTTATTTTAATGGATAAAAAATTTATCGAGAAATATATAGATATGTATTATTTTAGCGGATAATCCTTTGAAATGCATTTGCTTTTTCAAACAGGGACTAAAGGCTGGTATTAAAATAAATTGGGTAAGATACTGAAGAACAAGGAGTTTAATAATAATATAAAGAATTGTTATAGTATTGGAAGAGTATTCGAAAAAAAATGCTGTAATGAATAGGTTAGATGAAGGATAACTTCATAATCTGTATAAAGGAATGGAGGAATGAAATAGATGATGCGTGATATGAAAATTGAACCAACTGTAATTGTTATTTTTGGTGCATCCGGGGATTTAACGCAGCGTAAGATTATACCTGCTATCTACAACTTATTTATTGATGGATTATTGCCTGATCCTTTCTGCATTATTGGCATTGCACGTACTGCGTCCGACGATGAAATGTTTCGTCAGCAATTGCGTAAAGGTGTGGATGCATTTTCTCGCAGGGGTAAAAGCAAGGAAGAAGATTGGTCAAAATTTGCAGCTAATATATCCTATACGGCAGCTGATTATCATGATGAAAAAACCTATAAATCTCTTTTGGAAGAGTTAAATAAAGGCTGGTATAAGTCTGCTAATAAGGTATTGTACCTTGCGACTCCTCCTACTTTATTTACAGAAATTGTGGAGCAGTTAGGACAGCAGGAGGTTTTTCGCGGAAAAACAAGCTATCGCATTGTCATAGAAAAACCTTTTGGCAGAGACTTGGAATCTGCCCGAATGGTGAACCAGGTATTAACAGGGGTCTTTGATGAAGGGCAGATCTATCGCATTGACCATTATTTAGGGAAAGAAACCGTACAAAATATTTTGGCATTTCGTTTTGCTAATGCCATGTGGGAACCGATTTGGAACCGCAGCTTTATTGACCATGTTCAGATTACAGTGGCAGAAAAAGTCGGTGTCGGCAAGCGCGGGGGCTATTATGAGGGAGCTGGAGCTTTACGTGATATGCTGCAGAACCATCTATTACAGGTCATGTGCCTGGTGGCGATGGAGCCTCCTACTTCCTTTCAGGCTGATGAAGTTCGTAACAAGAGAGTGGATGTACTCAATGCGATTCGTCCGATAGGCAAAGATGAAGTAGAAAAGTTTGCTGTTCGGGGTCAATATAGCAAGGGCGTGGTAGACGGTCTTTCAGTACCTGCTTATCGAGAAGAAGAAAATGTAGCTGCTGATTCAGGCAAAGAAACCTTTGTAGCAATGAAGTTATTTATTGATAATTGGCGTTGGCAGGGAGTGCCTTTTTATTTGCGTACAGGTAAGCATTTACCGGGTCGTGTTTCTGAGATCTCCCTGCAGTTTAGACCGGTACCACATCATCCTTTTACTGATAAGGTTATGCAGTCCAATCGTCTGGCGATTCAAATTGAGCCTAAGGAAGGTATTATGCTGCGAACACAGGCAAAAGAGCCGGGACCGGGAATGAAGATTAAACCTGTGGAAATGCATTATACCTATCAGGAAGTATTTCAGTCCTCTTCTCCCGAGGCGTATGAAACATTGCTGTTAGACGTCGTGCGTGGCGATCCTGGACTGTTTATGAGAAATGATCAGGTAGAAACAGCTTGGTCTGTATTAGAGTCCGTATTAGAACATTGGGAAGAGACTTCTCCTGCAGATTTCCCCAATTATGCACCTGGTGAGTGGGGGCCTAAATCTGCTGAAGAGTTGATTACCCAGGATGGAAGAACATGGTTGGTTCCTGCCTGCTTGGAATTCGATAGAAAAGAAGGAAGAAAAACATGATTACAATATATGAGAATGTAGATGCTCTGGGGAGCGCAGTTGCTGAATTATTCTTAGAAAAGGCATGTTTGGCAGTAGCAGAAAGAGGTCGGTTTACTGTATCCTTAGCCGGCGGGCAAACACCGCAAAGAATATATGAAATGTTAGCAAAGCCTCCTTACTCCCATCAGATACCTTGGGAAGGGATACATATCTATTGGGGGGATGAACGATATGTGCCTGCAGATGATATTCGCAGCAATCAGCTTATGGCCAGAAAGGCATTTTTAGATCATGTGCCAATCCCTCAAGAACAAATTTATCCCATTGTGTGCAATTCAACTCCTGAGCAAGCAGCCAAGGAATACGAAGAAGTAATTGCATCGACCTTTGCAGAAGCGGAGCCTCAGTTTGATTTTATTTTTCTTGGTTTAGGATCTGATGGGCATACAGCGTCTTTATTTCCTAACACTTCTGTATTGCGAGAAAAAAAACATTGGACTGGTCATGTGTATTTACCAGAACTTGACAGTCATCGTGTGACCTTGACAGCCCCCCTTATTAATCAGGCCAGGACGATTGCATTTTTAGTGACAGGGGATAGTAAAGCTCAAATTGTGCGTGAAGTGCTAGAGGGGCCTCAGGATCATTTGAGATTGCCATCTCAAATGATTGCACCCGAAAACGGTGAACTATTTTGGTTTTTAGATCAGGGCGCAAGTTCGCTGCTTAGCGCTAATAAGAAGTAAACAATAACACCCCTTTACCAATGTGGTAAAGGGGTGTTATTGAATTTAGAGCATTCGTACGACTTCATTCATCCACATGGTCGCCAAATTCATTGCACCGCGAAATCCCACATACGGTGGAGAATAGGGGTACATTTGCCATCCACGGCTAGGATTGGCAATTTGCATCGCCAAATTGTTGCGCCCGGCCCAGGTCAGTACTTCTCCGCTGGCCATGAGCAGACCCTGATGTGTGTCAGTTACTGCTTGTGACCATTGTGCTTCCTGCCAATAGGGCAGATCTTCTGTCGCCATGGCAGGACTATCACACCAGCACAGACCTGGGGTAAGTCCGAGTTCGCTGCAGGCATAAGTAAGGATTCCTGTAACTACATCGGCATGGCCGCCGATGGACAATTCCACTGGTTTTTTTTGATGAGAGAAAAAGCCAGGGGCGATTTCCATAATGGGTTGTGCTTCAGCTTGTTCTTGCAAAATAAAACTTTGATTGATGGGCTTATCCAGTAGTTGAGCGATTTGCTCTAGCCAGGAGTATGTACCCTGCATGCCATAAGGGCGGCCCTCTACTAAAGGGGTACCAAACTTCTGTTGTAAATGGCAGGCAGCGGACAGGCCTTCCCGGCGAATTACCAGATTGATATGGGCACCGCCCATGTGCTCTATATCTTCAACGGATGTGTCCGAAGTCATTATACATAAAGGCTTTATTCCGAAAGCCCCCTCCATTATTCTTACAATTTCCTGGGCGTCTGCGTTAAACTGGAATAGGTCAGTGCAGGACCCGATAAGGTTAAAAGTGGGATTTGGCGTGGGCGGTACAGCCTGGGGAAGTGTTGTTGCCAGCAAAAGCAAAGTCTCCTGCACACCACGATGCAGTTCGACATTGAAACCACCGGCACCAAAGGGCAGCAGCCGTACATGGGGATAACTGGTTTGTAGTTCCCTGCACAGGGCAGATAAATCAGTACCAATCATTTCCGGTATAGTGGAGGGGAGTACAAAAATTACCCGGGGCTGATCTCTGAGAACAATATCAGCAATTGCTTGGGTCAGCCGCTTGGTTTCACCCATAGCAATATCACTTTCATTAATATGGGTAGAATACAGCTTGCAATCTGGATTTTTCCCCATTCTTTTTAATGTTGCCCGTCCATAAAGCATATGCCCCATAGAGCCAAACTCTACTAGTGCTGCATTGCGTATAGTAGAAAGCGTCCACAAGGTACCCATGCGTCCAGATGGCGTAGGATGAAAACGGTGCAATCCCATTTATTAAATCATCTCCTTCAATACATCTGATGCAGGTGTGTTTAGAGCTTGTAGTATTTTATCCAGCAGCCATGTGGTGCGTTCATAGCCAAAGGTGCCGTTCATTTTGTGCAGCTGGCCAACATGAGGTATCATCTGTTTCAGTGAGGGCGGTACAGGTCCTAGGTTAAAAGCAGGTTTTAGTATTTTAAAAGCGGATATTTCAGCTAAATTATTGACTCGGTGGCACACTAAGGGGTCGTGTCCCTGGGTTTGCATGGCTTGTGCCCACTGCCTGTCTTCCTGATAAAATTCTTCAATATGCAGCAGCAAAGGTTTCATGCCTTGGGTGGACAGGTAAGCAGATAATGGAATGGGGTCAAGGGATATATCAGTTGCAAAAAAGCTTAGCCCTCTGAGCTTGGCATCAGCTCTTTCCTCTGCTTTCTTCAATGCGTTTCGCCCCTTAGTGAAAGCATCGCCCAAGTCCAAACCTAAAAGTTCCCCAATGCGCGTATAGGCTGTATCAATGTCTTTTATGCCGTACGTATCGTGCAAAGAAACAAAAGGGGTATTAAAGTCATTGGCCATACGCCTTGCTAAGGGAGCCATATAAGGGGACAGAACAATATTCATAGCTGCATCCGGTGCACTGAGAAACTCATCCAGCATGCTGTCTGGACCTAAGCCTCGCAGCTTCACGCCGGCAGTAGACAAGGAATTTAGCAGAGGTATTTCTGACGCAGATGCGGCGTGTAAACCCAGGAGGTTCGCACTATGGGGAATCATAGTGCATTGCTGCATAATGCCAGCCATCGCTTCTAAGGTGCGCCAAACACCAGAAGGGTGACCGTTACAGGCAAAATGAGGCGCAGATATAGAAATAAGGCGCGCTGCTAGTTTAGGCTGGAGCTCATGGATCATCGCTTCCATGTCCTCGCCGATTAAGTCTGGCAGGCAAGTGACGATCAGCAATAGGGCTTTTGCACCTGCTTGATCCATCTCAGCCAGTGCCTGGCTCAGACCTTCTCGGCAGCCGAATACCACTTCATTGGCATCGAGAACATACATCCAATGCAGCTCGCCAGCTTTGCCATAGGAGTCTCGAAGAACCAATCGACTGTAATAGGCACATTCTTGTGTGCCTATTACTAGGGAGGACAGCCCTTGTATTGAGCCAGCTAAACGAGCTGCAGCGTTCATTGGACAGTGGCTGCCCGGAAAAGCAGCGGGGGTTAGAAAATGAACGCCCTTATTTGACTGGACGGTAGATAATTTTTTTAGGTGGGTCAACCTGTTGTCATGTAAAACGGGCACAATTCTTGCTCCTTTCAAATCGGACTGAAATTAATTAGCTAATCCTCCAATAAAAGAGCCGCTAGGGTTTGATAATGCACGGCCATAGGGCTAGATGAAAAAGCCTCCGTCACAGTTTTACCCTGTGCTTCTGCCTGCTGGACCAGTGGGTCGCGTGGGAGATGATACAGAATTTGCGTATCCATTTCACTTGCAGCCTGTGCGACTAAAGATTCTTCGTTGTCAATGTTTTTAGCATTGAGGATTAGCCCGCGGAGTGTGGCATATCCACGTTTTCCAAAGCTTTTGACCGCTTGAGTGATATTGGCAGCAGCATACAGCGACATCATTTCTCCGGAGGTGACGATGCAGACTTCATCGGCATAGCCCCCGCGGATCGGCATGGCGAAACCACCGCAAACAACATCTCCTAGTACATCATAAAGTACAATATCTGGCTTATAGTGTTCAAATGCGTTTAATTCCGCTAGTTTTTCAAAGGCAGTGATAATACCGCGCCCCGCGCAGCCTACCCCCGGAACTGGTCCACCGGCTTCCACACAAAAAACGCCGCAAGCTCCTTCTACTAAGAAATCGCTCAACATGGCGTCACCTTTTTGTCGCAAAACATCCAGCACTGTTGGAATGGACTGTCCACCTGTTAAGTTGCGGGTAGAGTCAGCCTTAGGGTCGCAGCCGATTTGCATCACACGGAGCCCCATACAGGCCATAGCCGCTGCTACATTGGACACTGTCGTGGATTTCCCAATACCGCCTTTCCCATAGATAGCAATTTTTTTCAATAACAAACCTTCTTTCTGCGATATGCTTTCATAATATCGAAAATTAATCAATGTATTTACCATCATACCAAGTAAAAAAGTTGAAGTAAATGGAGATATTTCAAAGTTAGCATGTGTTTTTTCCAGTGGTTTTTAATTGAGAATACTATTTTATATTAAAAAATGAACATTGAACCCAGTATTCTTAAGGGAGATTGATTGACAAATTGGGGCTTATTCAATTATGATAATGATATTCATTGTCATAATTATATTTCGAACATTGTAAGCATAGAGTTAATTCGTTTCTTATAGATAACAATAAAAAATAATTCTGTAATTATTTTATTTCTAATGAAGAGGAGCATGTACAATGAAGGTTAACATTGATGATATGGCAGACGGTTTTTCCCGGATATCATTTAATATTGTCGACGCGGGTAGATTTGTGATAGAACCAGGCAGAAAAAGTTTTGCAACCTATACTGCAGCAGCCTCAGGAATTATTTTTCCCTTGCGAGGAAAGGCAAGAATGACTTTCGAGGGTGTGACTTATGAAATGGAACCCGGCAGATTTTTTCATGCAGGACCTAGAATGACGTTGGACAAAGAGGTTCTTGGGGAGTCAACGTGGGAATTTGTGCTGATACACTATAAAATTCCTGACAGTGAAAAGTACACATTTCCTTACGCATTATCCCATTATGAACTAGACTCGGGCTACAGTCCGCGGATTAATGATATGCTGCAAAGACTTTGCCACACCTGCAGAATGCCGAGTAACCTGCAGGCTCTGCGGGCGAAATCATTATTCTTAAGTGTCATGGATGAAGTTTTGACATGTTCGACAAATCGGGGAAAGGAAAGTGGACGGTCGCTAGTCGAGCAGTCAATTGAATATATGGACAATCACTACATGGAACAGCTGACCATTCCAAAATTAGCTGGGCAGTATGGTTTGAGCAGTAAGCAATTTGCTTATTTGTTCCAAAAACACGTGAAGATGAGTCCAAATGAATATTTAATATCACAGCGGATGAAACGCGCCAAAGAATTACTATGCACTACAACTTGCTCCGTATCAGAAATCTCTGATTATGTCGGTTATTCTGATTCTTATTATTTTAGCAAGCTTTTTAAAAAGCGTACAGGTACCTCACCTAGTACGTTGCGAAACTTTTTAGAAAAAAATACGGGGTAATTTAGGAATATGTCTATTCCTACTTTTTTTTTAACTTGGTATAGTACTGTAGTGATGTCGAATTTCATTATCAATGCTAGAAATGTGACGGCAAATAAACGGAGGAGGCATATGAAAAGAATAGTTGTAATACTTCTGTCATTAGGGATAGTTACGGGAGGATTAGTAGGATGCAGCTACCAGCCGAAAACAAATATTGCCTCCAAACCATCATCTGACAGTAGTGAAATGCCGGGAAAAGAAGCAGCTTTCCCTCGGACTTACATAGATTCAAAAGGTAATAAAATTAGTATTGAAAAGCAGCCCCAGCGAATTGCCATGGTGGCTTTCCCGCTTGTAGAAACGATGTTTGCACTGAATGCACCACCTGTTGCAGCACCTCAAGTTACTGTTATGTCACAATGGGATTCACTAAAACCGTATCTGGCAGCGAATTCTCTAATTGACTTGGGAAGCCAAACCAGTATTAATCTTGAAAAATTGCTTGATGTTGAACCTGAGTTAATCATTGGTACAAGATATAACGAAGAGATATATGATGAATTATCCAAGATTGCTCCTGTTGTCTTGTTAGATACACAGCCGCTTTCCCTTGATTGGAGAAGTGTGCCCCGGGAAATTGCAAAAGTGATTGGCAAAGAACAGGATGCAGAGGCGCGTATCGCGCAGCTTGAGTGGCTGATTGTTCAATCACGAGATAAACTTTTACCCTACCAAGAGGAAACATTTGCATTCTTAGCATTGGCTGATAAAGGTTCGTTTGGTGTTTTTGGCAAGCAGAATTATCCCGCGTATTTTGATGATCAAAGTGGTTTGGGATTGCACGCCCCGAATGGCTATCCTGAAAGGACAGGGAGGATTTCCCTGGAAAGACTGGCAGAACTGAATCCTGATCACATCTTTTTAATGAAAGTTCCGGGTATTGAAAAAAAACTTGAGGATTTGAAGGGCAACTCCATATGGAGTGCCTTGCAGGCAGTGAAAGGGGGGCATGTCTATTTTGTAGATCGATCGGGCTTTACAGTGGGAATCGTTGCGACAGAGTATGGAGTTAAAAGCGTTGTCAAAACTCTGACAAAGTAAGTCATTAGCAACCTTATAGATCTGACGACAAATCACATTATAATGGTTGCGCTATTTTTGAAAAAGGAGCGAGAATATTTTAATGGTTCGTCGGTTTTTTAGTTATTATCGTCCCTACAAGGGGCTATTCTTATTAGATTTTTCCTGTACGGTAATCATGTCTGCTTTGGAATTGGTTTTTCCCTTGGCGGTCGCGCAAGTAGTGGACAAATTGTTGCCTAGCGGCAACTGGCACTGGGTACTTTTAGCATGCATAGGTCTGTTAAGCGTCTATGTCATCAATACGGGACTTAATATTGTAATCAATTACTGGGGGAATATGCTAGGACTCAATATAGAGACCGACATGCGCAATGAGCTGTTTAGTCATATGCAGAAATTATCTTTCCGTTTTTTTGACACCCATAGGACTGGTCAGTTGATGTCACGTATCTCCAATGATCTAATGGATGTGGGGAGCATGGCTCATAATGGACCAGAACATGTGTTTATCATCATCATCACACTGATTGGTGCATTAGGAGTGATGTTTACCATCAGCTGGAAGCTGTCACTGATAACGCTGTTGTTATTGCTGCTTTTAATGGTGGTTATCTTTGTTTTTGCTAAAAAGATGACCCGTGCTTTTAGGCAGATGTTTGCTAGCGTAGGGTGTTTTTATGCCCGGCTGCAGGACGCTCTGGGAGGCATCCGTGTGGTGCAGGCTTTCACGAATGAGGAGCATCAAAAAAAGCTGTTCATTTCAGATAATCAATGGTTCCACAAGGTCAAGATGGAAGGATTTAAGATCTTCACCACCAGCACAGCGATTAGCTACCTGCTTATGCGATTTCTATCTTTATTCGCGTTAGCAGGAGGAAGCTGGTTCTATTTACAAGGAGAGTTGACTAGTGGGCAAATGTTCAGTTTTATTCTACTCATCAATGTCATCATCCGCCCTATTCAAATGATTAGCACTCTGGTTGAGAGAATCCCCAAAGGCGTTGCCGGATTTAAAAATTTTGTAGAAATTATGGATATCCATCCAGATATTGTTGATGCACCCGACGCTGTTGATGCACCGCATCTGCAAGGAAATATTCGCTACAACAACGTGAGCTTTGCCTATGAGGAAGAATGCCCTGTGCTGGAGAATGTAGACCTTTTCATACCTTCAGGCGAAACGGTGGCTTTTGTAGGACCCTCCGGCGGAGGAAAGACTACTCTGTGCAGCCTGCTGCCTCGCTTTTATGAGGTATTATCCGGAAGTATCACCATTGATGGAATCGATATTAATAAAATTAAACTCCAATCTCTCCGACAGCAAATTGGTATTGTGCAGCAGGATGTATTTCTATTTGCTGGAACCATTCGGGAAAATATCCTGTACGGTAAAATGGATGCAACAGAGGACGAAATATGGGAAGCGGTAGTACGGTCTCAAATGGATGAATTTATCCGTGCTCAAACGGACGGTCTGGATGCCGTTATCGGCGAGCGTGGCGTGAAACTTTCCGGTGGACAGAAACAGAGGCTTTCTATTGCCCGCATGTTTCTCAAGAATCCTGCGATTCTTATACTGGATGAGGCCACCTCTGCTTTGGATACGGAAACAGAAACGGCAATTCAAAAAGCGCTGGCAGAGCTGTCCAAAGGACGGACAACTCTCGTTATTGCTCATCGGCTGGCGACAATTAAGAATGCGGATCGTATCATCGTAGTTACAGCAGAAGGTATTGCAGAGCAAGGCAGCCATCAAAAACTGCTAGCTGAAAAAGGAATATACAGCCGTCTTCATCACGCTCAATTCAGTACTTAATAAGGATTACTAAGCGCTGAATAAACGGTAGGAGGTGATGGTATAGATGAAAGTTTCAACAAATGACGCTGTTCGTTCAGATCTCTTTGTAAAAAAAACAGATCGTTCTTGGAGAGCACTGTTAGTAATTGTAGTTGGACTTTGTGTGCTGGTGATATCCATGGCATTCTCCCTTACACAGGGCGTGGTGCAGATGCCTCTGTCTGCTGCATGGGACGCACTAATGCATTTTACTCCCGGTTCAATGCAGCATTTAATTATACAGGATTTACGTCTGCCTCGTGTGTTGGCAAGTGCGTTAGTAGGGGCTGCTTTAGCTGTGGCAGGTGCAGTGATGCAGGGAATCACGCAGAACCCCATGGCGGATTCCGGCCTAATGGGTCTTAATGCAGGAGCAAGTTTTATGCTGTCTCTCTGTTTTGCCTTTGTGCCCGGTCTATCTTACAGCTACATCATTTTATATTCTTTTCTCGGTGCTTCGATTAGTGCCGGAATGGTGTATGGAATTAGCTCCCTGCAGCGGGGAGGAGCTACTCCTATGAGGCTGGTGTTGGCAGGAATTGCTGTTAGTGCGCTGCTGGCAGCAATCGGCCATGGCATTGCTATTTATTTTGGTGTCGCACAGGATATAGCCTTTTGGACGGCAGGTGGTGTTGCGGGTACGACGTGGCAGCAGCTTCGCATCCTGTTTCCGTGTATAGTAGTGACATTATTTGCAGCGATCCTGCTTTCCCGCTCCATTTCGCTGCTCAGCTTAGGAGAGGAAATCGCTCAGGGGCTGGGACTGAGGGTGAACAGTGTAAAGTTCGCCGCTGCTCTTGTTGTCTTAGTACTGGCAGGAGCCTCCGTATCAGTGGTAGGGCCTGTGGGCTTAGTCGGTCTTATTATTCCCCATATTGCTCGTTATTTGGTAGGGGTAGACTACAGATGGATCATTCCTTCCTCGGCAGTGCTGGGGAGCTTGCTGCTGGTGTTGGCAGATCTGGGTGCACGGATGCTTAATCCTCTGCATGAAACACCAATCGGTGCTATCATTGCCCTCATCGGTGTCCCCTTTTTCCTGTACTTAGCACGTAAACAAAGGAGGGAGGCATAGATGGGTTCTACGGGCCAGCAAAAGAAGAAAAAAAGCTCAAAATTTATTGCTGTGCTGCTTGTACTAGGGATTTTACTAGTTCTTTCAATCATCTTCAGCATGAAATCCGGCTATACCCACTTAACGTTTCATGATCTTCTACGCATCCTCCTTGGAGGTGGCAGTGACAAAGAGAATCTGGTCTTGTTTACTTTTAGAATGCCTCGTATCATCATTGCTATGCTGGTCGGTGCGGGACTTGCCCTCTCAGGATGCATCATTCAGGGAATAGCCAGAAATGCGCTGGCTGACCCTGGACTGTTAGGAATTAACGCTGGTGCTGGATTGATGGTTGTACTATTTGTCCTGCTTTTTCCGACCAAAACGGCCCTTTCTGTATTCACGCTGCCCTTTCTGGCACTGATTGGCGCCGGTGTTGCGGCAGTGCTGATTTACCTATTAGCTTACAAAAATCTAGAGGGATTATCGCCTTTGCGCCTGATTTTAACGGGAGTAGGTATGCAGGTAGGAATCAGTGCTGCTATGATTGTTTTGGTTATTCTTCTGGACGAGAGTCAGTTTAATTTTGTTACAGTATGGCAGGCAGGGCGCATTTGGGGCGCTAGTTGGAAGTTTGTCATAGCACTGCTGCCATGGTTGCTAGTACTGGTTCCTTATGTTTTTTTCAAGGCACGGGTTCTTGATGTACTAGGTGTTGGTGAGGAAATTGCATGGGGTCTGGGTGTATCTGTAGAACGGGAGCGAAGGATGTTATTGGCGGCTGCAGTGGCATTGGCGGCATCTTGTGTCGCCGTTAGCGGTAATATCAGTTTTGTCGGACTGATAGCTCCCCATTTAGCACGCCGCCTCGTGGGACTAGGGCATCAGATTTTATTGCCGTGTTGTGCATTGACAGGTGCCTTGCTGGTGTCCATATCGGATATACTGGCCCGAACTCTTGTGCAGCCCTCGGAGATACCGACAGGTATTGTTGTTGCAGTTGTGGGCGCACCTTATTTTCTATATCTGCTAGCGAAAAGTGGAAGATAGAGTGTCGACATTCATTTAAAAAAGCAGGTGTAATCCATGAATAGTATCACAACAAAAAATTTAGCAATCGCCTATGATGAAAGTACCGTTGTAGAAGCTTTAAATATGAAAATCCCCTATGGGAAAATTACCACCATCATCGGTCCTAATGGTTGTGGAAAATCGAGTGTTCTTAAGGCAGTGGGGCGTATTCTGCGCTTTAAAGCGGGAGCGGTCTATTTAAATGAAGAGGATATTACAACCCTCGCGACTAAGGAAATTGCTAAAAAAATGGCGATTCTGCCACAAAGTCCTACCGCTCCTCATGGGGTGACCGTGGGAGAATTAGTAGCATATGGACGCTTCCCTTATCAGCGGGGCTTCGGCAAGCTCGCCTTGAATGACAGAAAGATTATCGCCTGGTCCCTGGAAGTGACAAAGCTTTCAGAATTGGAACATCGTTCTGTGGATACCCTTTCCGGCGGACAGCGTCAGCGTGTGTGGATTGCTATGGCACTGGCGCAGCAGACAGATCTTATTCTGCTTGATGAGCCTACTACTTACCTTGATTTATCTCATCAGTTGGAGGTACTGGAGCTTTTAAGTGATCTTAACAAAAAGCAGGGTTATACCATTGTGATGGTCCTACATGATTTAAATTTAGCGGCTCGCTTTGCCGATTATATGATTGCAATCAAGGGCGGGAACATCATCTGCCATGGGACGCCTGATGAGGTCATGGTACCTCATGTATTAAAAGAAGTCTTTCAAATTGATGCACAGATCGTTAAGGAACCAAGGACAGGTCGTCCTGTCTGCGTAACTTATGATTTAGTCAGATAATGGGATAACGTATAAGAATAAAGGAAAAGCACGCCTTCCGGCGTGCTTTTATCGTTAAAGAAATATGCTTTTGCCAATGGGATGTGCTACGTGTGTTCGTCTAGGTTATTAATAGAGCTCCTTCATCAGTCCTGTTATATCCACATTATCGATCTTCTGCTGCATCAGAGATTGCTCAGAAAGCTGGGGCAGAGATTCATGAAAGGTAGGACGTATTGTACGATAATATAAGCCTATAGGGATTTGTTCCCCCCATAAGCCAGCAAAAGACAGAGCCTTGTCTAGGCTGGTGGGGTCATAGCCTTCCATATTTTCAATGACTTTAACACGCTGCTGATACCATGGGTATGTATTCACATGGTTAAAAGTAACACAAGGCTGGAGAATATCAACTACGGCAAATCCGGGATGCTTAATAGCCTCAGCCATGAGAGAAACCAACTGAGCGCTATTGCCGACAAAGCCTCGTGCTACAAAGGTAGCTCCTGCATTTAATGCCATTTTTACTATATTAATAGGCTGTTCCACATTGCCAAGGGGGGCAGGGGTAAACTTTGTGACAGCTCCTAAATCGCTAGTCGGTGAGGTTTGTCCTTTGGTTAAACCGTAAATCTGGTTATTATGAATAAAATAAGTAATATCCAAATTGCGTCTTGCCGTATGGATGAAATGCCCCATTCCGAGCCCCATTCCATCTCCATCGCCGCCTTCGGCAATTACAGTCAGATTGTGATTCGCTAATTTGATTCCTGTGGCTACAGGCAGAGAACGGCCGTGCAAGGTTTCAATGCGATAGGTATTCACATATTGGCTGATTTTACTGGCGCAGCCAATCCCTGTAGCTAGTACCGTTTGTTCTAAATCCAAGTTAAGGGAGGTCAGGGCTTTTTTTAGTGAATTAATGATGCCATAATTGCCACAGCCAGCACACCAGGTGGGAACATAGGATAAATTAATATCATGAGCACTCATTAGACAAGCACCTCCTTGATCTTTGCAAGAATTTCTGAAGGCACAAAAGCACGAGAGTTATATTTGAAGAAGGAATGGTTCGCTTTGTACCCCGTATGAGCAGCAATAATGCCGCCAAGCTGCCCTGTCTTATTGCCTTCAATGAGGAGAGTTTTCTTGGCTTTTTGCAAAAGTGGTTCAACAGCGGTGGCTGGAAATGGAGAAATATAGAGAACCTGCAAAAAGTTTACGCAAATTCCTTGGCTCGCTGCTTGCTCCATGGCTTCTAAGATGGCTCCTTTCGTTGAGCCCCAGGCAATAATCGTTACATCAGCTTCCGATGGACCATAGAATTTAATAGCAGGGATCTCTTTTTCCATAGCGGGTAATTTATTATATAATTTATCCATGCTCTCTTTTGTTACAGTTGGTTCGTTAAGGGCGTATTCCTTATTTCCCGAGCTATAAAAACCGTCTTCGCCATGAGTGTAACTGGTAGCAATATGGCGGCCGCCGATTTGCCCCGGAAAGGCCCTTGTTGAAATGCCATCAGGGGTATTTTGATAACGCAAATAAGGTTCTTGGCGATCGGCGTTTTTTTCAAACCGTTTGCCGCGATCAATTGTTAAATGATCAGTAGCAAAGAGGGGATGAGAAACAGAGGAATCAGCCAAATATTTATCAGTTAAAATAATGCATGGCACTTGGTATTTATCTGCGAGATTAAAAACCCGAAATGTTTCATAAAAACATTCTTCGATATCGCCGGGAGCCATCACAATCCTTGGGAACTCTCCCTGAGAGGCATAGACGACAAAATTTAAGTCAGCCTGTGCAGTTCGTGTTGGCAGTCCAGTACTAGGACCTCCTCTTTGGGCATTGACTATAACCAAGGGCACTTCGGCTATTGCAGCAAAACCTAAGGCTTCAACCATTAAGGCAAAGCCGCCGCCGCTGGTAGAACCAATAGAACGTATCCCCGTGAAGGAAGCGCCAATGAGCATATTAATAGCGGCAATTTCATCTTCGGCCTGCTTAAAAACTAGACCATAGTCTCTGCCATGATCAGCTAAATAGCTTAAAACACTTGAGCCTGGTGTCATGGGGTAACCAGCAGAAAATTTGCAGCCTGCTTGAATCGCTGCAATGGAAATGGCCTCATTGCCGTTAATGAGAATTTTGGGTTCCGCATGTTTATGAAACGTGAAGGGAAAAACGTTCTGGGAAGGTAAAGATGATACTACGTGTTCATATACTTCTTCTAAAATCTTAATATTTTCCTGCTGTATTTTAGCATTATGGAATTCATTTTTAATTACATCAATGACCACACTCTTAGGATAGCCTGTAAGAGCACAAAAACTTCCTAACATGGCACTGTTGATCATGATCTTAGCTCCACCCTTAGGAACGAAACTTGCTAAAGACACAGGATACAGTAAAGTACCTTCAGGGACTTTACTTTCATCCACTTGAGTAGTCGCAGGGTCATATAGTACAATCGCACCTGGATTCAGCTTATCAGCATAATAATCAAAGCCTTGTTGGGAGAAGAGCCCTAAGAAATCAAGAGTTTCTTCATAAGAGGAAAGAGGTTGATCTGCCAGACGTACCAGACAAGAATTCAGCCCACCCTGAATCAGGGAAGGGTATTCATTTACTAAGAAAGACCATAAACCATTACGATTGGCTCCCTTGGCAATGATAGAACCGGCACTCATAACACCGTAGCCAGCCTCACCAGCAAAGAGACAAGTATAATATCGTTTTTTCGTCATATTATCCTCCAGAGTATTATTTGCCTTTATATGACAATGACTTCGCGAAAGTTAGGCGAAACCCTTTAGAAAAGCGACAAAATAATAAGAAAAACGCTGGGCGTTTTTTAAAACATATAAAGTAAACGGAACCGCAGAGGCGCAGAGAACGCTGAGAAAAGATAATTAGGGTTAAAACCCTCTGTGTTCTCTGCGAACTCTGTGTCCTCTGCGTCCTCTGCGTTCAACATTCCCTTAAACTTATAAATTTTAGTTCTACAAAAAAGAGAAATAGAGTCAGTGCTTCCTTTTGTTTCAAGGAAACACTGACTCTATTTCTCCTATATGAAGGACTATATTCGATTTTAGTATAGCTCACCCTTGAGCCGAGCATTTTCTGCTTGTTGCTCTAAGTAATACCATCGTATAGATTTTCCAATAATGCAGCGCATAGCATCAATTTTTCCTTCTTTGGCCAATTTTCTCATTTTATCGAGATCAAAGCCATTATAAGAAAAATAGCTCGCCGAGATAAAACCGCGATTTTTCAACTTCTTGCGATATTGACTCACATCTCTACTGTCTAATTCAACTTGCCAAATCGCCATACTGTATCCCAGCCTTTCGGTTTCATTATTTTTTAAGTACATTATACACCATTTTCAAAAAAAATGTGTTATTTATATGTAAATTTAATGAAAAATTTATTGGTAATTTTTATTAATAGTACAGTTTGTTTTTCTTGATGGGACGATAATAATAAAAAAAAGGTATACAGCCTTGTCCATTTAGACAAAAACTGCACACCTGAAATTGCTGTTAAGATTACTTGGTACCAAAGATTCGATCGCCGGCATCTCCCAAACCTGGGACAATGTAGCCGTGATCATTTAATTTTTCATCAATGGCAGCTACGAAAATATCTACGTCAGGATGGAAATTATTAATTAATTGTATGCCTTCTGGTGAGGCAACCAGACACATGCACTTAATATTTTTAGCACCTTTTCTTTTGAGGATGTCAATGGAAGCAGCTAAAGAGTTGCCTGTTGCAAGCATAGGATCAATTAGAATAAAGTCTCTTTCTGCTACATCGCTTGGTAATTTACAGTAGTACTCTACTGGCATTAAGGTTTTAGGATCACGGTATAAGCCGATATGGCCCACTTTAACAGCAGGAATGAGTTTGACAACACCATTGGTCATACCTAAACCAGCCCGCAAAATGGGAACAATGCCTAATTTTTTACCTGACAGCATTTTGCAAGTACATTTTGCAACAGGAGTCTCGATTTCTACATCTTCTAAAGGGAGATCACGAGTGATTTCAAAAGCCATTAACATGGAGATCTCTTCTAATAATTCACGAAATTCTTTGGTTCCTGTATGTATATTGCGTATTAGGGATAATTTGTGTTGAATTAGCGGATGATCGATCACTTTAGCATTCATATTCTTATCAACTACCTTTCTCAATCTATTGAATAATTTACAACAAAATACTTAAAAAAGCAACCTAACAGAGGCTTTTATTTTATTTTACTTAAGATTTGCATAGAATTTGTCTTATTATGCTCACACTAAGAAAGGATAAATCATAAAGTAGTCTCTCAAGAAGTTTTATTTAGGACGGCAAAGGATGAGCATAACGCTATAGATGGTTCTTTTGGCGAAAGAATACATGAATAGGGGGAGTATGATGAGTCATCAATTTATTCCTAAAAGAGCTTTTTTTGAGCCGAAAGCTCTAGAATATCCCATTGGACAAAAGGTGTATGAGCAGTTACAAGAAATGAAAGTACCGATAACCTTAACAGGGTCTCATAATCGAATTACAGGTATACCGGGAGATACTCCGCAAGAGGCCTATCAAGAAGCCAAAAACACCTTAGTGGTAGGCATTCGAAAGAGTTTAGACTTTGCAGGATGCAAGCCGTCGGCTCACTACCAGCTGCCGTTGACCACTAGCTGTTCGAGTATGTGTGAATATTGTTATCTCGCTACTACCTTAGGGAAGAAGCCCTATTTAAGGGTGTATGTGAATGTGAATGAAATATTGGAACAGGCTAGTCGTTACATCAGGGCGAGAGCACCAGAAATCACCTGGTTTGAAGGGGCCGCTACTTCAGATCCAATTCCTACAGAATATTTGACAGGGCTTTTATATAACACGATTGAATTTTTTGGCAGACAGCCATTCGGCAGATTTCGCTTTGTTACCAAGCATGATCGGGTGGACTCTTTATTAACAGCTAAACATAATGGACATACCCGGTTTCGTTTTAGCATCAATGCGGCATCAATTATTGACCAGTATGAGCATAAAACACCGACTTTAATCCAAAGGGTAGAGGCGGCTGCTAAAGTAGCAGAGAAGGGATATCCCGTTGGTTTTATTATTGCTCCCGTTTTTTATTATCCTGGCTGGGAAGAGGAGTATTTAAAGTTACTGCAGGAATTAGATAAACAGCTTCCGAAAAAGAATCGTAATGATATAACTTTTGAGTTAATTGCTCATCGCTTCACTAAAAGAGCTAAAAATAACATTCTTGCAATATTTCCGGAAACAAAATTACCTATGGAAGAAGAGGAACGTAAATTTAAGTATGGGCAGTTTGGTTATGGAAAGTATCTATATCAAAAAGAAACGATGGATGAAATGAAAGAGGATATGCATAAAGGAATACATACGTATTTTCCTCATGCAGCCATCGAGTACTTTGTATGAAATAAAAAATAGGCTCGTACGAAAAATGTACGAGCCTATTTTTATATAATCCAGTTAAAGATTACAGTCTCATAGCCGCTTCTGCTGCCAAAGGAGATCTCTCGCATTCTTCAGGCAGCATGGTTACCTGAAAGCATAGTTCCGATCCAATCATTTTTTCGCTGGCATAGCTTAAGCCGTTTGACTGGCTGTCCAGCAGTGGATTATCAATTTGGGCTGGATCACCAATGAGTATGATTTTAGTACCCAGGCCAGGGCGGGTTAATACAGCCTTTGCTTGACGTGGGGTAGCATTTTGCATTTCATCAAAAATAACCCAGTATTTTTGCAGTGACCGGCCTCTTTGATACGCCAATGCTTCTGTTTGAATAACACGCTTTTCAAATAGCATATTCACCGTATCTTCCGTTTGCAGTACATCTTTATCTTCCATTGATGCGTTACCTGACATTAATGTAAATAAATTGTCCTTTATAGCCCGCATATAGGGTTCGATTTTTTCGGCTTCTGTTCCAGGGAGAAAGCCAATTCCCTCATCCAGCATTGAATTTGGGCGACATATCAGAATGTGGTGATATTCCCTCGGGCGGCACTCCATATAGTTGTAAAGTCCGACTGCTAAGGCATAAAAGGTTTTAGCAGTTCCAGACATACCTTTTAATATGACTAAAGGTGCTTCTTCAGCACTCATCATAAGGCATTCTTGCATGAAAATCTGGCCGACATTTCGAGGGGTGACTCCAAAGGGATTGCGATTTTGATATTGCAAGTGAATGACTTTCTTTCCATCAAAACGGCCTAATGCGGTATGACGATCATTGTCCGTTGACCGTATTAGCAGGAATTGATTAGTAACCAGGGCTGCAGGAATTAAGATACCTGCCAGATCGTCAAAAACATAAAGAGAATCAGGGTCAATAGAATGATTTGTACTTTCGTGGAAGCGATTGATTACTTCACTAGAGGTATAGGCAACTATACGTCCCGTGTATTGCTGGTCTATATTTGAAACTTTATCATTGCGAAAGTCTTCGGCTTGAATGTTTAAAATGGAAGATTTAACACGCATATTCGTATCGCGGCTCACTAAAATAGTTTGGTGACCGCTTTCTGCCAGTCCTTTGCAAACTTGCAAAATACGATTATCGGCTTTATCGCCTTCCCAGTGAAGCGGCATGGCAGTGGCAGTATGATTGGATTCTAAGATGAGAATTCCACCACTGTTATTGATGGGGACTCCTTTTAGTAAATTGCCTTGTGTGCGCAGACTATCGATAATGCGACTGACACTGCGACTGTTGGTGCCACGTTCTGTTGATTCCTTTTTAAACTTATCCAGTTCTTCAATCACGACTTCAGGAATTACAATCGTATGCTCATTAAAAGCGTACAGGGCATTTGGAGAGTGTAATAGAACATTAGTGTCTAAGACATAATATTTCTTCAACGTAATCCCCCTTTATTGAGAAAAGTATTCTCTCTCTCATTATAAAGTTTACAAAATAACACTACGTTAGGAATATATTAAGAATAGATTAAATTTTTGCTAAGCAGAAATTGCTAATCTGTTTGTAAAAAAAATATTTGAAACGCGAAGATACAAAGAACACGAAGAATAAACATGATGTTCTTCGTGCTCTTTGTATTTCTTCGCGTCTTCGCGTTTCGCTATTTTATTCCCATTTGATCAAAAGTAGGTGTAATTGTCTTAGGCTAGTGGTAGGCGAATGGTAAAGGTTGTGCCGATGTTGACGGAACTTTTTACTTCAATCTTACCGCCATGCATTTCAACAATAAATTTTACTATCGCCAGTCCTAGGCCTGTGCCGCCTGCATTACGAGATCGTGCCCGGTCAACGCGATAAAAGCGATCAAAGATTAACGGTACATCAGTAGCTGGAATACCGATACCCGTATCTTCAACGATAAGTATCGCTTCATGGTCTTCCTGAAGACACGTTAGCAGTACTTTGCCTAGAGGTGGTGTATATTTGATGCTGTTATCCAAAAGATTAATTAAGATCTGCTTTAGCCAGTCAGGGTTGGCCATAACAATAGGATCAGCATCCGCCTGAATATCTACAGTGATTTTTTTCTCTTCTGCATTGGTTCTAAGATCATCTTTTACTGTGTAGAGAAGAGGCGTTACATGGGTCGCTTTTAGCTTGACTTGCTGCCGGTATTCATGAGAGTTCAGTTTTGCCAATTGTAAGAGTTCGTTCACCAAGCGCTGCATTCTTTCCGCTTCTGTATGGATAATTGTAAGAAATTTAAAGCTCAGCTTGCTATCTTCTAAGGCGCCATCTAATAATGTTTCTGCAAATCCTTTGATCGTTGTAAGTGGTGTTGCCAGCTCATGAGAAGCATTAGCAACAAAATCAGATTGACGGTCATGCATATCCTGCAGAGCGGTAATATCGTGGAACACACTTAATATACTAGTAATTTCATTTTCTGTAGTAGTAATGGGGGCAATAAATATTTGAAAGACCCTTATGCTGCTATGAATATTGGTTTTGAGATAGATCAGCATACTTTTTCCTTGTTTAGCAGTTTGCTGTACCCCGCGGTCAAGTTGGCTGTAACCAAGAACCTGCATATTATGCTGATTGAGCATAGCATCTTTAATGTCAAAAATATCTCTGGCCATTTTATTGGCTGTGGTTATTTTTCCATAGCGGTCAAGGAGAATAACAGCATTGTCCATATGTTGTAAGATGAGATCCAGTTTTTTTGTTTCAGCAATGGTTTCGTTGATTTTATCATCTAAATTTGAGGTTAGATTATTAAGAGTGTGAGCCAGCAGTTCTAACTCATCGCCGGTTCGTACATGGAGGCGGCGATCTAAATTGCCATTTGCAATATCACAGGCAGCAGCGGTGATTTCTTCCAAAGGTGCAGTATATTTTCTGGCTAACCAAATACTGAGCAGAATGGCTAATAAAGAAGTTAATAAGATGGCGATAAGAAGTGTGGACTTAATCTGATTAAATCCAGCGTCAATGGCTGCCAGAGTACTGGAGATGCGGACGGCACCTACAATCTCGTTGCCATTTCGTATGGGAATGGCAACGTATAACATGTTTTGCCCTAAGGTGCTGCTATAACGAATGGATGATCCTTCCTGTCCAGTGAGTGAAGAAGCTATTTCTGGCCGTTCCAGATGATTTTCCATAGTAGCTGGATTTTCCCAAGAATCAGCAAGTACATCGCCAGTATGATTAATGACAGTAACACGCAAATCTGTTTTTGTAGCCAATTCTTTGATGCGTTGGTCAATCTGGAATTTTTCATTGGGACCTGCCATATAGTTTTCTAAAAAATGT
Organism: Pelosinus fermentans DSM 17108; assembly: GCF_000271485.2. Classification (NCBI taxonomy): domain Bacteria; kingdom Bacillati; phylum Bacillota; class Negativicutes; order Selenomonadales; family Sporomusaceae; genus Pelosinus; species Pelosinus fermentans. The sequence goes on along the minus strand of NZ_AKVN02000001.1, from coordinate 3,784,664 downwards.
TCGGTAACATGAGCATGGGTTAATAAGCTGGAGGTTAAAATTTCTAGATTATGCTGATAGAAATACCAAAGAAGATAGCCGCTTAATGCTGGCATGGTAAATAAGATTAATAAGAGGTAGCTAATGGTCAATCGTAGTTTTATACCCCATTTAAACATAGTTGCCTCCTGACAAATGTATTCTAGAAAAATCATACAATAAAAGAGATAGATTGACTATGAAAAAAAAATAAGAAAGGCCCAAGTTTAACATAAAAATAACCATTGCATAACATAAATAAAGCTCCAGTTCTTTACTATATAAATAAGGTGGAAATAAGATCATTTGAATATGGAGGAACACTGTTATGCCAGCTGTGCTATATAATCAGCTAGTTCAAGAACACCAATACACACAATGGGGAGAGAGTGGCTGCAGTGAATTGGAAAAAATTCTAAATAACAAAGACATTAAGGCTGTTTTTCAGCCAATTGTTTCTCTGCTGGATGGGAATGTTATTGGTTACGAGGCTTTGAGTCGTGGACCACAAGGTTCAGCTTTAGAGCGGCCAGATGATTTATTTGCAGCTGCAGAGAAGTTTAATAAATTGTGGGAGTTAGAGTTTCTTTGCAGAAGTAAAGCGTTGGCCAGGGTTAAAGAATTACCCAGAGATATGATGCTATTTATTAATGTTGATCCTAATATTATAAACGATGAGCGTTTTCAAAAAGGGGCCACGCTGGAAATGGTAGCAGCTCAGGATTTTGACCTGAGTAATATTATTTTTGAAATTACAGAAAAAAATTCTATCGCTGACTACAAAAACTTTCGCAAGGTTCTAGATCATTATACCAGCCAAGGGTATAAAATTGCGATTGATGATACTGGAGCAGGGTATTCAGGCTTACGGCTTCTAGCAGAGACAAGACCGCAGTTTATAAAAATTGATATGGATTTGGTGCGGGATATTGATAAAGATACTTTAAAACAGGCATTAATAAAGGCGTTTTATGAATTTTCCGTTGTAATGAATATGAAAATTATTGCAGAAGGTATTGAAACCATTGATGAATTGAATACTTTAATTCAGATTGGTATACCCTATGGTCAAGGGTATTTGCTGCAAAGACCGGCTGCGGAGTTCTTAACGATTCATTCTTTGGTGAAAGAAAATATCATTTTAAAAAACAAGCAGAAGAAACAAGAGGCTTTTCACTCTCCTTTGACTATGCCTATTGGAGAGATTAGCAGGCGTGATCCAGGCTTTCCAGAAGGAATTACTGGTAGTCAGGCCCTGGAATATTTTAATGAAAATCCTCACCTTATGGGCATTACCTTGCTTCAAGGAGAGGTGCCAGTAGGATTGTTAATGAAGAATAAATTTCTAGTGCATTTGGCAACTCAATATGGAGTCGCTGTCTATATGAAGCGATCCGTAGGCTCTCTGATGGATAATCAGGCATTAATTGTGGACTATGATATGCCTTTAGAGCAGGTATCAAAATTGGCAGTTGCCAGATATGAAGATAGTCTGTATGACTATATCGTGGTGACTCAATATGGAAAATATTATGGCATCACTACAGTGCGGCAGCTATTGGAGAAAACGACGCAGTTAGAAATCAATCGGGCTAAACATAGCAATCCCTTAAGTGGTTTGCCCGGGAATGTTTTGATCGAAGAAAAACTGCAGCAGATTATTGAATCAAAAGAACCTTATTCCGTATTATACTTTGATTTGGATAATTTTAAGGCATACAATGATACGTATGGTTTTGATAACGGTGATAAAATCTTATGTATGACAGCCCAGCTAATTCAATTGCAATTAAAAAGTGCTGCTATTGCAGAATTCTTTGTAGGGCATATTGGTGGTGATGACTTCATTGCCATTGTACATGGCGTTAATGTTGCGCCATTATGCCAGACAATTATTGATTACTTTGATGTTCGGATTAGAGGCTTTTATACCGAGAAGGACCAAAAGATAGAATATATCGTTGCTAAGAACCGCCATGGGATAGAAGAAAAATACCCTATTGTTTCCTTATCCATCGCAGTTGTGACAAGCTGTGGATGTAAATTCAAAACGCCGGCTGATTTAGGTGAAGCCGCTGGTGCAGTGAAAAAAAAGTGTAAATTAGTTTGGCGGAGTTGCTACTGCATTGATTAAGTACATAAGCGATTTAACATAAACGTAACAATGTCTTAACACATTTCCATTCATATTGCCTTACAATTTAACTATAGTAAATTTTACAGGGGGTCATTAAATAATGAAATTAGTAAAAAAGTCTAAAATACTTGTAGCGGCGATGTCTTTAATGCTGGGTGTTAGTTTGCTGGCTGGCTGTGGCGGTACAAAAGAAGCAGCTCCTAAGGCGGCTGCGGATGTACAAGGAACAGTAACTGCATCTGGTTCGACAGCGTTGCTTCCTTTATTAAAACCTGGACAGGAAGAATTCCAAAAGAAATATGACAAAGTAACGGTGAATATCGCAGGCGGCGGCTCTTTTACCGGACAGAATCAAGTTGCTGCAGGATCAGTTAATATTGGTAATTCTGATGTTGCCTTACAAGACAGCTTGAAAGATAAAGGGCTTGTTGAGCATCAACTGGTTGGAATTCCATTTGTATTCATTGTGAATAGTGACGTAACCGTAGACAATTTATCTCAACAACAATATGTGGACATTATGACTGGTAAAATTACCAACTGGAAAGATGTAGGCGGTAAAGATCAAAAAATTACGTTAGTTCATCGTGCAAAGTCATCTGGCTCCCGTGCAACGATTGCCCAAGTAGTACTTAAAAATGCTGATTTCACTGATAATGCTGTTATTCAAGATTCAAATGGTGCTGTAAGATCTGCGATTGCAAGCACTCCTGGTTCCATTGGTTATGTAGATGCTGCTTATGTGGATCAAAGTGTAAAAGGCTTGTCTTATAATGGTGCGAAATATTCCATTGAGAACGTTGTTAACGGCAGCTACCCAGTATATACCTTTGGTCGTATGTTTACAAAAGGGGAACCTACTGGTGCAGTAAAAGCCTTTATTGATTATGTGACTAGCAAAGAGTTCCAAGAAACATATGCTGAGAAAAATGGATTTGTACCTGTTACAAAATTAAAAAAATAATCTAGCGGATAAATATGAATAAACAGAAAAGGTCATGTACATATCATGACCTTTTCTGTTTAATTGATAAGAAGTTATTGTATGAGCATAACATTTATTACATGCATAGTAATAATGCTTGGGGGAAAGAAGCATGCTAAAAAAACTGATAAGTTTTATAAAGAATATAAAAGTTAGGTTTATGCCTAAATTCAAAAGTAATCCGATGATATGCTTAAGAGAATTGAAGCAATACAGAAATAATTTACCTAAATTTTCCGGAAAGAGTAATTATAGGATACATTTTTTAAGGTTTTTCAAGCTGGATTTTTTACGTAATCTTACCTTCAAAATATCTTGGTCATCTCTTGCAACCCAGGCAACCATTACCATGGCTCTTATCTGCATTATGCCTTTGAGTATCATTGGCTGGTACTTTACGAATCAGACAATGGAAAGTCTAACTCAGGCTGCTATTGATAAAAATAATAAAGTTGTTGACCGGATTGCCAGTGATATTGGTGCGAATATTCAATCCAAAAAGAATTTTTTGATGATAACCAGTTCCACGAGCAGCATTCGCGGAATGCAAAAAGACGGATTGGAAAATTATCTTACACAAGTTAAGCCTTATTATGGTGGTAATGAGGCTCTTTTTGTGGCTGGTACAGATGGAAATCAAATTCTTCGTACAGATAATAAAGCATTAGTAAATATTGTTGATCGGGATTATTTTCAGAAGGCATTGCAAGGAACTGTAAATTTTTCAGATCCAGTACATAGCAAGGTAACCAATGAAATGACGATCATTGCGTCAGTTCCTATTGTAGGTGCAGATAATAAAGTGCAGGGGATACTGGGAGCTAATTTATCTATGCAGAATGTAAATAATCTGGTGGAGCAGATATTATCACAAAATCCAGGCTATTCCATTACCATTCTGAATAAAAATCGAGTACCAATATTTTATCAAAGTGATTCATCAGCAGTTACCGAATCTAAACAATTAGATGAAGAATATTATAAAGAAGCTGTGGAGAAAGAATCCGGTAATACCATGGGAATATTTCGGAATCAAGAATATTTTATTTCTTATCGCCCCATTGCGAATACGGATTGGATTGCTGTTTCTACCTATCCTAAGAAAGAGGCATTGCAGTCGGCCTTTACTATGGTAGAAAATAGTACCAAAATTATCTTTCTTATGATTATCATTTTACTTATGAGCGGTTTGTTTGTGATTCGCAAATCCCTTGCTCCCTTGCAAGAATTAGCGGAAGGGGCTGATATGGTAGCCCAAGGTGATTTAACCCATACTATGGGGCATTATAGACATGATGAATTAGGGCACGTTGCAATGGCTTTTAATAGTATGACTCTCAGTTTGCGAAATATTGTGCAATCTGTAAAACAATCTTCTACACTTGTATTAGAGTCTACCAATACAGTTGCCGCTACCACGGAGCAATCTCGTGTGGGAAGCGTCCAGGTGTCACAGTCCGTTGCGGATATTGCTGAAAAAATTGGGCATCAGGGCAAAGATACGAAAACCACCGAAGAACTGCTGCAAAAATTAGTGAATATTAGTGTGAATGTCTCAGAAAGTATTCAGCAGACGGCAGCTTCTGCTAATGAATGCTCAACAGTGTCTGCTCAAGGGCAGCAGGTCATCAATGAGACCGTAGTGAAGATGCAAAATATCAAAAGCCTTGTTGCCGATACGGCTAAAACAGTTGAGGTGCTGAGAGAAAGTACGAAAGAAATTGGCACAATTACCGGTGTAATTACCGAAATCGCAAAACAGACAAACTTACTGGCCTTGAATGCGGCGATTGAAGCTGCTCGGGCGGGAGAAGCAGGTCGAGGCTTTGCAGTAGTGGCAGACGAGGTACGTAAGTTAGCCGAGCAGTCTGCAAAAGCCACCAAAAATATTTCAGCAATTATTAATCGAATTCAGTTAGAAAGTAGTGGTGCTTTTACGGCGATGCAGCAAAGTTTTACCAATGTAGAGCAGGGAGTTGAAATTGCAAAAACAAGCGGTGATGCATTTGAAAAAATTGTTGCAGGGATTGAGCATGTACAAAAACAGGCGAATACCATTATTATAGAAACAGAGAATCAGGTTGATCTATGTCGGGAGGCAATGCAGGCTGTTGCTAATATTAGTAACTTGGCTGCTCATAATACTAGTGGTGCTCAGGAAATTGCCGCAGTATGTGAGCAGCAGGCAGCTTCTGCTCAAGATATTACATCTTCTACAGAAAAATTGCAGGAGATGTCATACAAACTAGAAAATCTGGTGATGCAGTTTAAAGTATAGCTTGGAAAGAAAAGAGTGACGGAACCGCAGAGGCGCAGAGAACACTGAGAGGGATTTTTCAATCTTACCTTCTCTGTGTTCTCTGCGCCTCTGCGGTTAATTTATTTTACCACGTTAGCATTTTTCTTGTATTATTCAGGATTCTTAGGAAAGAAACGGGCATGAATTGCGTTTACGGCTTCTTTTACGCGATCAGCTTGAATGATGCAGGAGATGCTGATTTCTGAGGTGCTAATAACCTCGATATTTACTTCAGCATCAGATAAAGCGCCGAACATATTGGCAGCGATGCCGGGGCTGCCGAGCATTCCTGCGCCCACGATTGATACCTTGGCGACCTTATCATCAATGAGAATTCCAAGAACCTGCATTTCTTTGCCTAACTCTTCAACTATTTTCTTTGTTTGTGGCAAATCAGGTTGTGCAATGGTGAAGATCATATCGATAATATCTTTGTCCGTATTACGTATACTTTGCACAATCATATCCACATCAATATTCGCTTTTGCTAAGGTTGAAAAGATTTTGAAAGCAATGCCAGGACGATTTGGTACACCCAATATTCCAATTTTGGCTACATTGGTGTCATGAGCGACCCCTTTAATGATAAATTCTTTTTCTTCCATTGTACATACCTCCCTGATAAAAGTACCCAAATCTTGGGTGAAAGTTGAGCGTACATGAATCGGGATACTATAATGTTTACCCATTTCTACAGAGCGGGGCTGCATGACTCCTGCTCCTAGTCTAGCCATTTCCAGCATCTCGTCACAGGTTATTTCTTTCATACGACGAGCATCTTGTACAACCCTTGGATCAGCAGAATAGATACCGTCAACATCAGTGAAGATTTCACAAACATCAGCCTTTAGCGCTCCTGCTAAAGCAACAGCAGACGTATCAGAGCCACCTCGTCCTAAGGTCAGAATATCGCCGTCGCCATTCGATCCTTGAAAACCGGCGACAACAACAATATTCCCTTTATCTAATTGCTCTAATACCCTTACTGGATTGACATTGTTAATTTTACCTTTTGTATAAGCACTATTTGTTTTAATCCCGGCTTGAGGACCTGTCAATGATATGGCTGGATGTCCCAATTTATTGAAGGTCATTGCCAGTAAAGCAATGGTTACCTGCTCGCCAGTTGATAATAACATATCCATCTCGCGCGCGTATGTATATGGTTGTCCAACTAAGGTATTGGCTAGGGTAATTAAATTATCTGTAGTATCTCCCATTGCCGACACTACTACAACCATTTTATCTTCAGAACCTTTTTCACGTAGAACTCTTTGGGCTACTGCCATAATTTTTTCAGGGGTAGCAACAGAGCTTCCACCGAACTTTTTTACAATTAGAGCCATTTTCATCCTCCCCACTGCACTTAATACTGTTAATATAATATACTATTCTTCCTAAAGACACAAATAACTTTTTAAGAAGGACATACTTTATAGTAGCATAAAGTACTTATTTTGCCAATTCGATTTTTCTTTCCTTATTATATATTAAAAACAACAAAAAATAATCAATAAATAAGAGATAACTTTTCTTAAGTAAGAAGGAATTTAAGAAAGGGAGAAAGAATATGAATATAATCTAAAGTAATACATAAATGGGGGAGGGTTTCATCATGGCTTTAAAAGAGTATTTTGGATCTGTAAAGGGGAGCGGAGTTTTATCTACTGCTGATGATAAAGGGGTAGTCAATTCTGCGATCTATGCTACTCCTTATCCTTTAGAAAACGATTTGTTTGGATTTATTATGAAAGCACGTAAGACACATGAAAATATCGTTGTAAATCCTAGTGCATGCTACCTGTTTATTGAAACTGGTAAGCTGGAAGGTAAGCGAGTCTATCTTACTAGGGTCAAGGAAGAAAAGAATAGTGAGTTACTCTTCTCTCTTCTTAGCCATTGCAAACATGAAGAATGTGCGGCAAAAGAAGACTATTATCTAGTATATTTTAAAGTTGATAAAGTGCTGGAATTAGTAGGAGATAAAGAAATCATATAAAGCAATAGGAAGTTAGGGAATGCAGCGCATTCCCTAACTTTTTTTGTCATTTTTGCAATAGAACTGGCTAGTTATAAATTGTTTGAAAATTATGTAATAATTTAGCATATTGACACGAATTTTGGTTATGTGGTACCTTAGCATAGTATGAATTGAAGGAGGTTTTTATGAATAACACGCAACATGTAAAAATCGTAGTGGCAGACCCGTCTAGTTTGGGATTATTTGGTTTGGCAATGGTGACTTTTGTCGCGTCAACCCAGAAACTTGGAATTACAACCGGTTTATCTTTTGTGATTCCATGGGCTATATTTCTGGGGGCTTTTGCACAATTAATGGCAGCTTCTCTGGATTTTAAGCACAATAACATTTTTGGTGCAACTGCTTTTGCTGGGTATGCTTTCTTCTGGTTTTCCGTTGCAGCGTGCTGGTTAATAAAGCTAGGCGTTTTCGGACAAGCTCTCATGAATGGCATTGATATGGGACAGCTTGGTTTTGGATTTATTGGTTATTTAATTTTTTCCCTGTTTATGACGATTGGTTCTATGGAAACCAATAAAGTACTATTTATTATCTTTGTATTAATTGATGTTTTATTAGCAATGTTAGCATTAGATGCCTTTGGCGCTGCTCATTGGGCGCATGCTGTGGCTGGTTATACGGAGCTTGCGATATCCTTGGTTTCTTTCTATGGTTCCGCTGCAGTCGTATTGAATCATCACTTTGGCAGAGCTTTTTTACCTACAGGTAAACCTTTTGGGATTTTTAAATAAGTAATTCCATATATTTATTACTAAGGGTCATCAGTTACAGCGCTTGGCTTGCTGCAGCTGGCGGCCCTTTTCTATAGAAGTTATAAGTTTTGCAGGTGGAAGAATATAGGATGTTATGAACCACAAAGGCACAATAAACCCCTTTGTGCCCTTTGCGTCTTTGTGGTTCGATTTTTTTTATGTTTTAAAAGAATGCGAGATATTTTTCTTATGATTACTATACTATTTATTTCAGCAGACATAGCAGGAATTTATTGGAGCATCAAGAAGAATACACTCATAATCATAATCGTAGGATGGAGCTGCAGGATGTATATCTATATGGATATTATAAATGAGTTTTCTTGTGAAATGTGTGGGCAATGCTGTCAGAATGATTGGCAGGTAACCATGGATGAAGAAAGTTATACTCGGAATTATCAGCTATTTTTGAAAAATGGGAAGGAAGAGGAATTTTCAAAGATTTTTATTCCGATTGCAGGGAAGCAGGAATTAGGTGAATATGCTTACATTCGTAAAAAAGCCAAGGGCGGATGCTGGTTTTTAGAGGACAATCATCTTTGCCGATTACAAGAAGAGGCTGGGCATAGCCATTTGGATACAGTCTGCCAGACTTTTCCCCGTTATCCGATGAATACTTCTCGCGGGAGAGAGCTGACTTTAAGCTTTAGCTGTCCTGCAGTAGTCAAGTTAGCCAGTCGTGTTAGACCTTTAGAAATCCTTCGCTCTAAGACAGAACCCATCATTTTGCATGCAAATCAGGAAGTCGTTCATGTATATCCAGAGCAGCGATCTTCTTATCATCCTTTGCGCTATTATTTTGAGATGGAGCATCACTTTATCGATTTACTGCAGTATAGAAAGATAACAATTGATGAACGTATTCAACTCTTAAAGGAAACAATTGAGAAAATTATTCATTTGCCGCAAGATGATACTTTTAGCCAGAATTTGAATAAAATTATTTATGCTAATTATGATTCTTTAGATCAAAAAGACGATGTTATGGAAGAAGTCAATCATTGTACACCTGACATCTTAATCGAAAATTTCTTTATGAATTTTGTCTTTAAAAAGCCATTTTATCTATATGGCCTACAATCAGGGATTCAGCTTTTGGATAGTATGTGGAGACAAATTAATAACGCAAGAACAAGTGACCCAGCTCTATCAACAGAAATGGAACGTATTTCTGCTATGATTATGAACCTGGAATTTCAATATAGTCATAATCGCAGTGTTTTATTAAAAAGGGAATAAAACCTGCTGACAAGTTATTCTTAAGTTTAGAGAAAAATTCTTCTATATAGCATTGTAAAAGATCTCCACTCTTCTAGTAACTAGATGAATGGAGATCTTTTTTTATAGAATTTATAAAAAAATAAAAGCAACGTTAATCTGTTATTTTTTTATTCTTCAATAAATGTCCTGCTGATAAAGGCTATCATCATAAAATAGCGTCTTTGTTTTTGTAAAGAGACTGCTATTGGTAGAATTCATGAGAATACTTAAAAATGAGGAGAATAAAATGCTGATTTCGATGTATACATAATACGCTAATCTATGTTATAATGTCGCCTTACGTATATAATTTAGAGGTGTTGTAAATGGAATCATTATTTAAACTGCGAGAACGAGGGACAAGCATATCCACGGAAGTTTTGGCAGGAATAACAACTTTTTTAACATTAGCATATTCGGTTATTGTTATTCCTTCTGTTTTAAGTTTGACTGGCATGGACTTTAATGGAGTTTTTATGGCAGTTATTTTAAGTAGTGTAATTGGTACGTTGATTATGGGGTTATTTGCTAATTATCCGATTGTGATTGGACCTGGACTTGGGCTGAATGCTTATTTTGCTTTTAGTGTAGTAAAGGGTGGAGGATATTCCTGGGAAGTGGCACTTGGGGCTGTGTTTATATCGGGAATCATGTTTTTATTAGTATCTCTGACAAAATTTCGCTCCATTTTGATTGATGCCATTCCCGCAAGTTTAAAGCACGCTATTACTGCAGGTATTGGTTTTTTTGTCTGTTTTATTGGTTTGCAGAGTGCAAAAATAGTTGTTGATTCTCCTGCCACGTTAGTCACTCTTGGCAATTTGTCTGAGCCTATTGCTTTATTGACAATTATTGGCTTAGCTGTATCTTTAGTATTACTTACTTATCGTATAAAGGCAGCGTTATTTATTGGTATGTTAGTAACGGCAGCGGCTGCTTATTCCATGGGCTTTATGTCCTTACCGTCTCAGTTTGTGGTAATGCCTAGCGGTCTAGAGCATACATTACTGAAATTGGATGTACAGGGAGTCTTAGATTCTGGTCTTTATTCTGTAATTTTCACCTTCTTTTTAATTACTTTATTTGATACAACGGGTACGCTGCTGGGGATGGCGGAGCAAGCTGGGCTTCTTGTAAATGGAAAGTTTCCAAATGCGAGAGGGGCCTTTTTGGCTGATGCTGCAGGGACAGTTGCTGGTGCTGTGCTAGGGACAAGTCCCACTGCTACCTGTATTGAGTCGAGCGCAGGTGTAGCAGTAGGAGGACGCAGTGGATTGACCGCTGTTGTTGTTGCGGGTTTATTCTTAGTAACATTATTTTTCTCGCCTGTTGCTAAAATGTTGTCGAGCGTTCCAGCTGTTACGGCGCCAGCTCTTATTATTGTTGGTTTCTTCATGATGAATGGCTTACGTGATATCGATTGGCAAAACATTGAAGAGGCTTTTCCAGCTTTTCTTGTTGTGGCATCCATGCCATTAACCTATAGTATTGCCACCGGTATTGGTATCGGGTTTATTGTATATCCTTTGCTGAAATTAATGAGAGGTAAGGGACGTGAGGTTCATCCCATTTTATATTTATTCATGGTACTGTTCTTTATACAAATTGGACTTTTAAATCATTGAAAAATAGCCAAGCTATCTCTGATGCATTATTGATAGCTTGGCTGTTTTTTTATAAGATTAGGAGAAAGATGAGATTTTATGAACCACAAAGGCACAATGCCGCTGTTGCAGCACACAAAGGAGTACACAAAAAATATAAATAACCCCTTTGTGTCCTTTGCGTCTTTGTGGTTCAAACGGCTATGTTTTAGAAAGCATTATTGTTTCTTTTCCATCTTTTCTCTATATTCTTTGCATCTTTGTGGTTTCTTGCTGTTTTACATGTTTTAAAGAATGTAAAGATCACATAATATATATTAATTACCTAGTGTAGAATGATGCTTTAGTTTATCGAGAATTAGCAGTTGTTTGGGGCTGGTAATTGTTATGAAACCTTCTGTTTGTAGTTTGGAAAACTTACGGCTTAATGTTTCTCTTGTAGTACCAAATAAGTTAGCCAGTTCATGTCTTGGCAAGTTAATGGTGAGTCGGATACCTTGAGGCGTGACAACTCCTTCTTTTTCTCCCATCATGAGCAGCCAGGTAATCAGGCGCTGCTCGATAGTTTGTAAGGTAAGATTGCTGATGAATTTCTCTGCATAAGCGAGTCTTTCGGTCAAGGCCTGCATAATACGGGTTGAAATCTCTGGATTTTGGTGCATAAGCATTTTCAAATCATCGCGAGACAGAAGACAAATTCCAGCCTCATCTAATGTTTCTGCATTTAAAAAATAGTGTTGTTCATCCATAAATAAAGCGAGTTCACCAAAAAAATCTCCAGGTTCTAGTAGACGCACGATTTGCTGTCGCCCATCCTCTGACATTTCATAGACTTTTACCCGACCAAAGCGCACAATATAAAGATGCTTAGCTAGATCTCCCTTTGTAAAAAGAATTTTGCCCTTTTCATAGCTTTTCTTTTTGATCAAGGTATTAATTTTTTGTAACTCCGTAAGATGCAGCATCTTGAAGATAGGAACAATACTCGCGCAGATATGTTCTTGAGAAGTTGTGCATGTATCCATAGTCATACCTCAATTATTTAATCTTTTTACTTATATTATAGCGTGAATGATTCATAGTAAAAAGTTTATTTTTAAAAATCGATTTGTATCGCGTTTGATCTTTATTTCACTTTCTGGGTATAGCAGGAAATTATGCAATTATGTAGAAAGATAACCAACAAGATAGATGTAATGATATATAAGTAGAAGGAGATTTGTCGAATGAAAACATTGAAAAATAAAATTGTCTTTATTAGTGGTGCCAGCGGTGGTATCGGCAAAGCTTGCGCTGAGTTGTTTGCAAAAGCAGGGGCAAAACTAATTATATCTGCAAGAACTGTGGAAAAGGTCCAAGAAGTAGCTAATGAAATAAAAGAGAAATATCAAACAGAAGTATTGGCGCTGCAATTGGATGTGCAAGATAAGAAGGCTGTCAATGAACTCATCGATACATTGCCTTTGGATTGGCAAAAAATTGATATACTCGTCAATAATGCCGGCTTAGCCCGAGGATTGGACAAACTTCACGAAGGAGATCCAGAAGATTGGGAAGCTATGATTGATACAAATGTAAAAGGATTATTGTATCTTACCAGAAAAATTGTTCCTCAGATGTTAGAACACAATTTAAATGGTCATGTTATTAATATTGGTTCTACTGCAGGGATTATGGCTTATCCTGGGGGAACGGTATATTGTGCTACGAAAGCAGCCGTTAAGTTCATTAGCGATGGACTTAGAATGGATGTCGTAGATACTCCAATACGAGTAACTAATATTCAGCCAGGTATGGTAGAAACTAATTTTAGTGTAATTCGCTTCCATGGCAACCAGCAGCAGGCAGATAATGTATATGATGGTATTGAGCCACTAGTAGCAGAAGATATTGCTGATATTGTTGTTTATGCAGCCAGCGCGCCAGCTCATGTTCAAATATGCGAAGTAACCGTCACTCCTACCCATCAGGCAACAGGCGGTATTGTACATAAAGAGAAAAAATAAAAATTAGATATCTTGTCTATCGCTATCAGATCCGTTTGTTTGTAAGGTAATCACTTAGATACAATTATCTAAATGGTTACCTTTTTTAAATAGTGGTAAATAGTGGAGAAAGTATGTTTTCTTCGTGTTCTTCCTATTCTTCGTGTCTTCGCGGTTCAAAAGGTCTTATTTTTTTAGGATGCGTAACGTTTTTCTGGCTTTCACAAAAATTCTTTGTATACAAGGGTACGTCAATGTGATAAAATAAATTTTGGTCTTTTGGAGAAGATAATGAAAGCAAGAAGATAGAATAGAGGTGTTTCATACGTGGATTCATGGTTTAAATTAGAAGAGCGAGGGACAAAGGTATCTACAGAGATAATGGCAGGTATTACGACTTTTTTGACAATGGTATATATCGTTATTGTCAATCCTGCAGTTTTACATATTGCTGGTATGGATTTTGATGGTGTTTTTATGGCTACCATCTTAGCAAGTGCATTGGCTACTCTGATTATGGGAGTATTCGCCAACTATCCGATTGCTATAGCACCAGGAATGGGAATGAATGCATATTTTTCTTATAGTGTTGTATTAGCAGGGGGACATTCATGGCAGGTCGCATTAGGAGCAGTATTTCTAACCGGAAGTATTTTTTTGCTTCTTTCCTTAACCAAATTTCGTTATATTTTGATTGATTCGATTCCGACAAGTTTAAAACATGCGATTACCGCAGGTATTGGCTTATTTATATCTTTCATTGGATTACAAAATGCAAAGATCGTTATTGCATCGCCCGCGACACTAGTTACTCTGGGAAATTTGGCAGAACCGATTACCTTAATGACAATTATCGGTCTTGTGATCTCTTTGGTATTAATGGTCTATCGTGTGCAGGGGGCCTTATTTGCCGGTATGCTGATTACTTCTGTTATTGCTTATTATAAAGGAATGTTGGTATTGCCAGAAAGTTTATTTATGCTGCCCCATGGCTTAGAGAAAACTGCCTGGCAAATGAATGTATCTGGAGTTTTTGAACAAGGACTCTATGCAGTCGTATTTACCTTTTTACTAATTACTTTGTTTGATACTACAGGAACGATGCTTGGTGTGGCAGAGCAAGCAGGATTGTTAAAGGATGGCAAGTTTCCTCGCGTGCGGGGAGCACTGCTGGCAGATGCTGTTGGTACTACCGTTGGTGCTGCTCTTGGTACGAGTCCTACTTCCGCATATGTTGAGTCAAGTTCAGGAGTTGCTGTGGGCGGACGAACCGGTCTGACGGCTGTAGTCACTGCCATACTGTTATTAATTACTTTGTTTTTTGCTCCTATTGCCAAAATGCTGGCTAGCATTCCTGCAGTTACGGCACCCGCTTTGATTATTGTCGGTTTCTTTATGATGAGCGGTTTGCGCAGTATTGATTGGAACGATCTGGAGGAAGCTTTTCCCGCATTTTTAATTGTAATTGCTATGCCTTTGACATATAGTATTGCTACAGGGATTGGTGTTGGCTTTATTGTATATCCTATTTTAAAAGTGCTAAGAGGTAAAGGCAGAACCGTTCACCCGATCTTATATATATTCGCCATATTGTTCTTTATACAGTTGGGCTTTTTTAGCCATTAGGAAAAGGAGTGTTAGGCCATGGACTAACACTCTTTTTCTAAAAGGGTATTGTAATATTTCCAGGAAATATAGCGAAGATTTTTTGTGAACCATCAATATTCATTTTTAAAATACATTGTATCGTATATATTTGGAATCGGATTTGCTGTTTAGTGAAACATAACGTTTATACGGATAAAAAGAGGTGTTTATATGCATAAGGATTTTACAGCCCTAGGTATTCGACGGGAAATAGGTGCAATTCTAGCTGAGAATGGTATTACAAAGCCCACCGAAATACAAGCTCAGGCTATTCCTGCCATCATGTCCGGCAAGGATGTTGTCGGGCAGTCTCAGACAGGAACAGGCAAAACATTAGCCTTTATACTGCCGATTTTAGAGAAAATTGAAATCAGCAAACCCATCGTACAAGCTTTAATTATTACTCCAACCCGGGAATTAGCCCTTCAGATTACCCGAGAAGTGGCAAAGTTAGCTGATCAATTAGGAATACAGGTGTTATCTGTATATGGTGGGCAAGATGTAGATCGACAAATTAAGAAGTTAAAAGGAGGAGCTCAAATCGTCATTGGTACTCCTGGACGATTAATGGATCATCTGCGTCGAGGAACCATCCAACTTGAAAATGTTACGAAACTTGTGCTGGATGAAGCAGATCAAATGCTGCATATGGGTTTTTTGGAGGATGTGGAGGAGTTAGTTCGACAAACTTCGAATAAACGCCAAACGATGCTGTTTTCAGCAACTATGCCTTCTAAAATTCGCGGATTAGCTGACCGCTATATGCGAAAACCATTGGATATACGCATACAAACAAAAAATATTACACTAGATGAAATCAAACAGATTATGGTAGAAGTACCTGAGTCTGAAAAAATTGTAAAGCTAAGTAGTATGATTGATGAATATCGACCCTATTTAGCAATTGTTTTTTGTCACACCAAAAAGCGTGCAATAGCTGTAAATATGGCTCTTAGTCAAAAGGGTTATGAAACGGATGAACTTCATGGAGAATTGTCCCAACCAAAACGGGAACAGGTCATGAAGCGTTTTCGTGAAGCTAAAATACAAATTTTAGTGGCTACTGATATTGCTGCCAGGGGTCTGGATGTAGAAGGTGTTACTCATATATTTAACTACGATATACCTCATGATGTAGACAGCTACATTCATCGTATCGGACGTACGGGGCGTGCAGGGCAAGCCGGTATGGCCATTACATTGATTGATCCTCATGAGCAGCCTTATGTAAGATTAATCGAGCAAGGTATTCGCGCAGCAATCGAAAAGCATAAAGTCAATGATCAGAAAGTAGTTAGTACCGATAAAAGAAGACTATTCAAGGCAAAAGTTGAAGAGGGAAAAACAGCAGTAGAAAAGAAAGAGAAAAAAAGAGCCTTTGTTTTTGGGAAAACCGATAAGAAAAAAACGGGAAACCACAGCGGAGCAAATTCAAGAAGCCGCCGCAAGCCAAAAGAAAATGAAAAAGGTGAACAGCAGGCTCAGCCAGGAAGAGAAAAAAGAAAAAATAGATAAAGGCAATCGAAAAGAGTGGTAATTGTATAATACCTTGACAATTATGCACTCTTTTCTTATATAATGTAGATAACAATAAAGGAGGTAGAATTGTGAATTTTAAATTAGCACATAATAATATTAATGTTTTGGATCTAGAGCGGAGCATAAATTTTTACAGTAAGGCTCTTGGGTTGGTGGAGACATCCAGGAAGGATATGGATGGATTTACCTTGGTTTACCTGGGGGATAGACAGACTCCTCATAAACTGGAATTAACATGGATGAAAGATCGCAAAACTGCTTATGATTTAGGTGAAAATGAGTTTCATCTGGCCTTTATCACAGATGATATGGAAAAGGCACATGCTTTACATAAAGAAATGAATTGTATCTGTTATGAAAATAAGGCGATGAATCTTTATTTCATTCAAGATCCAGACGGCTACTGGCTGGAGATTATGCCAGAGCGATAAACATATAGTCAAAAAAAGGGGACATTATTGTTAGATCTTAACAATAATGTCCCCTTTTTTTTTCTTATACCACCAATTTTGCTATAAAGAGATCTTTATTTTTGCTGAGGTCAATAAATTCGCCATTCGCAGTACGTACAACAAGAGACATATAAAAAGGATGATTATAAACGACTTCTGCTGTACGCCCATCATTTAGTTCTACATTTACATTGAATACAAAGCTTTCTAAATAATGATCAAAAGCATCAATAATAGCAGTGTCAAACTTAGTGGCACCTTCTTGGGTTAATTTTTTGCGAATTGCAAAGAAATTAGGCGGGGTATCCTTTTCATGAAGCAAAGAATCAAAAAAGTTGGCAAATGCAACAATTTGGGCGTATGGATGAATCTTGGCAGCTGGTAAATGCAGAGGAAAACCGCTGCTGTCTTGATATTCGTGGTGCTGCAGTAAAATCAGATTGGCTTCTCTAGGCAGTCCTAAACTTTTAATGATATCATAGCCAGCTTGTACATGACTTTGATATTGTAATTCTTCTTCTGCTGACTGACAGTCACTCTTATGAAAGATGGTTTCTGGCAGTTTTATTTTTCCGATGTCATGGAGTAATGCCCCTAAAGCAATAGTATGTATTACTTCCTCAGGATGTCCTAATAATTTAGCTATTTTTGCAGAAATAATGGCCACCGATATACTGTGATTTGCCAAATTTTCCTGCATGGAAGGGGTGATTTCTCTTTTGAGCGTATAAGCAAGTACTCCGACAGTCGTTGCTGCATAATGGCAAATGATATTCGCCATTACGGTAAGAGGCATAATATTTTTTGTTTGGGGCAGATCAAAGAGTATTTTTGAGAATTTATCAGAAATATCATGATACTGCTGAGTGGATTTTTTATTAAAGATGGTAGGCAGCTCTTCCACAGGAGGAGAATCACTGTCAGCTATTTTTTTAATTTTATCAAAAAGCTGAGAATTTTTGGAGACGATTTCATCGAATTGTAAGGATAGACGAATATCATCATCTGTATCTTTTTCTTCTCGTACTCTGATTTCATGTATCTCCCATAGTTTTAATAAACCGATGGTTTTATCAGTAAGGCTGGTGCCAGCTGCTAGTAAGACCTGTCCTTCGGAATTTAAGATATGTTCGGCGATGACATCTCCCTTTTTAAGTTCATTTATTTTGACTTTTAACATATTTATATATCCTCCTAAGTTAAAAAATCAGTAAGAGTGTCTGCTCTGTAGTTCTTTTTTCTAGAGTGAAACTAATTCTATATAAAATCATATAACAAAATATAAGAATTGGCGAGAGAAAGTTCTAAAATCAAGCAAACTTTAATGTCTATAGATACTCTATAAAGGATGAAAAAGTAGAAAAATGCAGGAAAATGATGAAAAAAGTAGAAATACAAAAGAAATATACATATGAGAGGATGTTTTTCTGCGTGTCAAGGTGGGAAGAATTATTTAACAATATTCAGCAGGATATAAAACTATTTGTGTTTGTCCTGGGAGTATTTTGCTTATTTCGTATTGGGTTTATTATTGTATTAAATTCTTATATTAGCGAGGCTGCAACCTTTCAGGATATTGCTATGGCGCTTTATTATGGAATACGGATTAGTTTAAAGAGTACAGGTTTGGTGGTTGCAGCTTCTTTTATACTGTGTACCTTACTCAAGGCCTTTATGAAAGACGCAATAATAATTAATCTGCGTTATATTCTGGGTTGTATGTATATTAGCCTTCTTAGCTTATTATTTTACGCTAGGATTCCTTACTATGAACAATTTCATATGGGGTTTAATCAATTGTTGTTTAATACGTTTAATGATGATGTTCATGCACTATTTTATACCTTGGTAGAGCAATATAAATTGCCTGTACGTTTGTTAATGACTGGAGTGACAGCACTGGCATTATGCCGTTTATTGAAAGCATGGCTGAGAACGAAGACATACCATCTGCCTCGTTTTTCCAAGTGGTATGGCAATATTGCTTTTCGTACTTCGCTGCTAATCATTGCATATTATCTTGTTATCTTTATTCGCTTTGGCGGCAGCATGACCTATGCCTATAATATTGACTGGGAAAATTCAGGTGTCACTAAAGATGAATTTTTAAATGAAGCTATCTTAGATGATGTTCAAGCCTTATATCGGGCTTATACACTTCATGAGCGGGTAATGGCATCAACAGGGCTAGATTTGGACCCACAGAGGATGATAGAGTATGGGACATATGTGGCTGGTCATCCAGTAGACTCCCAAAAGGTAGACGATTTCTTGAAAAAAGAAGCCCAGGGAGGAACGATTCAGAAACCGCAGCATGTATTTTTGATCATTGGGGAAAGCTATGCCAATTGGCCGTTGCTGCCTCAGTATAAAGATCTGAACATTGCTAATGGCATGCGAAATATTATAGCGCAAGAGGATGCAGCCTATGTTCCTGCTTTTCTGCCCAATGGCATGAGCACCATTTCAGGCATCATGGGCATTGTAACAGGTCTGGCAGAGGCGAATCTGTATCTTACGTATTTACCAGAGTCTTACAAGGAACCTTATTCTACATCTCTTGCTCCTCAAATGAAAAAACTTGGCTATAAGCCTCGATTCTGGTATGCGGGACCCACATCTTGGGAGCGAGTAAAGGACTTTACCTTGGCTCAAGGATTTGAGGAATTTTATGGCATGGGGGATATAGCAAGCCAGTCTGGCAATGTTTGGGGCTGTGACGATAAATATTTATTCCAGGCAGTTGCTTCTGGTGTAGATCATCCTACGCCGACTTTTGATGTGATTATGAATATCTCGAATCATGCTCCTTATACAGTGGATTTAGAAGAAGAGGGATTTGATAGGGATAGTGTAATTAGTGGATTACCTGATAATGTAAAAGAAGATCAGGAGCTTATAAAAAAACTAGGGCATTTTTGGTATGCTGATAAGGTTATGGCTGAGTTCATTAAGGATATGCGCCAGCAGTACCCCGACAGTCTATTCATTATTGTTGGTGATCATGCAGACCGACTCAATATCCAATTGAATCCTAGCTTATATGAACGCTATGGGATTCCCTTCATTGTCTATGGAAAGGGAATCGATAAGAATGTGTTTTCTAAAGAAGTGGCAGGCAGTCATATTAATGTGTCTCCTACCATCCTAGAATTACTGTCTCCTCCAGGATTTGTTTATTATTCACTAGGTGAAAGTATGACACGGGGGAATGGGATTGGTTTTAATTACGGTTTTTGGGTTACTCATGATTCTATCGGGAAAATTGGCAGCGATAGTAAAGAAAATATGGAGGGAATAAAAATGACCTCTGCTTTAGACGTGAATTTTATACAAAAAGATATTGATGCGAGAAGAGCCATGTCTTGGTGGCGCATTAAATATGGAAAAAATATGAAGAATGCAGAGTAACATACAGGAATTAGCTAGGAGAATGTGGAATTAATATAAGCAAGCCAAGAATTGCAGAGAGGAAGAATATAAAATGACAAGATCCTTTACCTTATATCGTGATCAATTAAAAAAGCTTTTAGTACAAGTGGAAAAAAATGTCGAGAAAAATCCATTGGCGACTGACGGGATCACGATTATGATTTCAGATAATGATCGTTGTTTAAAAGTGTTTCAAAAAGTTGGCCATGATTGGATTTACTTGGATCAAGAAGAATTCTGTGAGTGGTATTAAAATGAACCCTGCTCATTTCTTTATGGGCAGGGTTCAAAGGATAGGAGGAAGCTATGTTGAGTGGGACAGAGCGTAAAAATATTAAAGCAGGCAGCAGGGTGAAAATTGTACAAAAGCAGCATCAAGGCACCGGACAGCTGACGGAAGGTGTGGTAAAAGATCTGCTCACCAATAGTGCGATTCATCATCGGGGTATAAAAGTTCGTTTGGTAAATGGCATAGTAGGCAGAGTTCAGGAAGTGATTCAGTAGTTTGTATCAAGTGCCAAGGAAGGGGGAAAGCATGACGGATATAGCGGTTACTCAGTCAAGAAGAGACCGTAAAAACAAGCAATTGGCAATTGGCAGGAAAGCAGTATTTGATGGTGTGAAATCAATATTATACATTGCAGCCTGGGCTTTCTTATTATATGTATTGCAGCCTTTTATTACAGCAGCAGCCTGGTGGAAGGGGCATCAAATTATGATGGAGAATGCTTTTTCTTTAGTGGCAGTTAATACAATTTTTATTGTAATGGAATATATCGTGATTTTTGGGATGAGTATTCTTTTCGCAATGCTTTCCTGGTCCGAATGGAATCATTGGCGTTTATCCCGTCCTGTACAAAGTAGTTTATTTGTAAGATTACTAAAATAAGTGAGGCAGGAGAAAGAAACTCCCGCCTCACTTATTCATCTTTAGTAACTCAATGAAGTGGTGTACTTTGATTAGGGGAAAATAGAGTAGAGTCGAAAGTTTAGGTTTAAGATTCTAGATAAATAGGTGTGAGATATGGAACAAACATATTCCTTACGGGAAAAAGTAAATCAATTTTTAATTATTTTACTACCGATTTTAGTAACACAAGTATGTATGTGTGCTATGACTTTTTTTGATACGATGATGTCGGGACGTGTCAGTCCCAATGATCTAGTTGGTGTTGCCATTGGATC
This sequence comes from Pelosinus fermentans DSM 17108, assembly GCF_000271485.2. Taxonomy (NCBI): domain Bacteria; kingdom Bacillati; phylum Bacillota; class Negativicutes; order Selenomonadales; family Sporomusaceae; genus Pelosinus; species Pelosinus fermentans. The sequence goes on along the minus strand of NZ_AKVN02000001.1, from coordinate 3,763,328 downwards.
TAGTATATGGATGCCTGTTTTTACGGGGCTAAATGGGATTCTTTTTGCTATAGTTCCTATTGTTGCCCACTTTTTGGGAGCGCAAAAAAAAGAAAAGGTGCCCTTTGCGGTCATTCAAGCCGTATATTTAGCCATAGCAATATCCATTGTAGTTATAATTTGCGGCTTTTATGTGATACATCCGATATTGGATAAAATGGAACTCAATGCTTTATCCTATCAAATTGCTCATGATTTTCTAGCAGCAATTTCTTTTGGGATTATTCCATTGTTTATTTCCACAGTTCTTCGCTGTTTTATTGATACCTTAGGTTATACACGGGTAACGATGCTAATTTCTATGGTAGCATTACCGATCAATATACTGCTTAATTATGTATTGGTTTTTGGTAATTTCGGTTTTCCCCAGTTGGGTGGTGTGGGAGCAGGATGGGCCTCTGCGATTACCTATTGGTGTATTGCCATTATTAGTGTATGCGTTATTCAAAGCAGAGAACCTTTTAAATCCCATCAGATATTTAGCTTCTGGTATCGCTTTTCTTTCGCAGCCTGGAAAGAGCAGTTAAAGATCGGTATACCCATTGGTATAGCGATTTTTTGTGAAACGAGTATATTTGCAGTGATTACTTTGCTAATGAGTGAGTTTAGTGAAGTTACAATTGCAGCCTATCAAGTAGCTATTAATGTGGCAGCCCTGATTTATATGATGCCACTTAGTATTTCTATGGCTTTAACAATAGTGGTAGGCTTTGAAGCAGGGGCTAAGCGGTATCAAGATGCTAAACAATATGGCTATCTGGGTATTGGAATTGCATTGCTTATGGCTGTAATGGCTGCCATCGTATTATATTTTGGCAACGAGCAGATATCCAGTTTATATACAGCAGATATGGATATTAGGCATCTTGCGGAGCAATTCTTGTTATATGCGATTTTCTTCCAATTATCAGATGCTATCGCAACACCGGTCCAAGGCTGTTTGCGGGGCTATAAAGATGTTCGGGTTACATTTATTTTGGCAATGATTTCTTACTGGGTTCTTGGATTGCCCCTAGGGTATGTGTTATCTCATCATTCCGGGTTAGGAGCCTTTGGTTATTGGATCGGTTTGATTGTAGGTCTAGCCTTTGGTGCAACTTGTTTATCGGCAAGACTCATGAGAGTGCAGCGTAAATATGGGGATATACAAAATGTATAGTGTTCTGCTTCTGTAAAAAAATGAATCGAAACGCGAAGACGCGAAGAAATACGAAGCACACGAAGGAGATTACAGGTCTCTTCGTGTGCTTCATAGCCTTCGCGCCTTCGCGTTTCAAAATGTTTTATTTTTTATGTGCCAGTTTTACCAGGCTGCTGCAACAGAACCTTTAAAGTGTTCATTAATGAAGGATTTTACTTCATCAGAGTGATAGGCTTTAATGAATTTTTGTACAGCTGGATTTTCTTTATCTTTAGAACGGACAGCAATAATATTAGCATAAGGGGAGTTGATATCTTCAATAGCAATTGCATCTTTAGTCGGTACTAATCCAGCGGTAATTGCATAATTGGTGTTAATGGCAGCAACGTCCATGTCAGCTAGGGAACGGGGGATTTGTGCTGCATCTAATTCTTTGATAACAATTTTTTTAGGATTCTCAATAATATCAGTAACAGCGGCTTTTAGTCCGATTTCCGGTTTTAATTTAATAAGACCAATTTTCTCTAGCAATAATAGAGCTCGTCCTCCGTTAGTTGGATCATTAGGAATGGCAACGATGGCTCCTGCTTGTAAATCGGCTATATTTTTCAGCTTGCTTGAATAAATGCCCATTGGAAAAATGACTGTGTTGCCCACTGAGACGATATCATAATTGCGGTCTTTAATAATATTGTCAAGGTAAGGTTTATGTTGAAAACTATTGACGTCAATATCACCTTGGTTTAATGCTACATTAGGTTGAATATAATCATTAAATTCAACGACTTCGATTTTTAAGCCATCCTTTTCGGCAATTTTCTTGACTACATCCATTACTTCAGCGTGAGGACCAGCTGTAACACCAACTTTTAATGTTTTCTGTTCTACTTTTGCAGTACTTTGCTGACCGCAGCCAGTTGCTAAACCTAGAATAAAGACAAGAGATAGGAAAAGGGAAATGGATTTTAGTGATTTTTTCATTTAAATATGCCTCCTAAAAAATATAATGTTTTATTTCAATTTTTGCAGTCTTTCGATTGCTGCTTCTAATGTTGCAAATTGTTTGCAGAAACAAAAACGGATAAAACGATGTTTGTCATTGGCATCGTCCTGATAAAAACTAGATCCCGGTACGACTGCAACCCCTACTTTTTCAGCTAAGTGACGGGCAAAGTCTACATCATTCTTCCAGCCAAAAGGCGCTATGTCTGCCATAATATAATAGGCGCCGGCCGGGCGAATGCAAGTAAAGCCGATGGCAGTCAATTCCTTTAACATAAAGTCGCGACGCTTACTGTAAAAATCCCCTAATTTTTCATAATAAGTGGTAGGAAAATTTAGGGCCTGGGCGGCGGCTACTTGCAGGGGAGCGGCTGCTCCTACCGTCAAGAAGTCATGCATTTTACGTATGGAACGGCTGATTTCGCCGGAAGCAATCACATAACCAATGCGCCAGCCTGTTACGCTGTAGGTTTTTGAAATACTATTGATAGTTATGGTTCGTTCTGCCATGCCGGGCAAGGTAGCCAGAGGAATGTGTTTTATTTCATCATAGATGATGTGTTCATAGATTTCGTCTGTAATTGCCAAGACATCATATTGAATACATAGTTTGGCAATGAGATCCAGCTCTTCGCGGTTAAAAACTTTACCAGTAGGGTTATTTGGAGTATTAATAATAATGGCCCTGGTACGTTCTGAAAATGCCGCCGTTAATTCTTCCTTGATAAAGCTGAATTCTGGTGGATGCAGTTGGACGTATTTGGGGGTAGCACCACATAATACGGCATCAGGACCATAGTTTTCATAAAAAGGCTGAAATATAATGACTTCATCCCCAGGATTAATAGTGGCTAAGAGGGTTGCTACCATGCCTTCTGTTGAACCGCAGCATACGGTGATTTGCGTTTCCGGGTCAATATCAATGTTATAGTCTCTTTTGTTTTTCAAAGCAATGGCATCTCTAAGTGACTTCGTCCCCCAGGTAATTGCATATTGATTGTGATCTTCTAAAATTGCCTTAACTGCGGCCTCTTTTATTTCATCCGATGCCGGAAAATCAGGAAAGCCTTGTGCAAGATTAATGGCTTTATGAGCGGCAGCAATACGAGACATTTCTCTAATTACGGATTCTGTAAAACGACCAGCTTTTTCCGAGGCATAGTTACGCAGAGTTTGAGCTTGTGCATTTTGATTCATCATATTGACTCCTTTGATTGATAATAAAAAAATCTTCTTCATAAGATGAAGAAGATTTTATTTTTCCAAAATGATCCTCATCTCCCAGGAAATTCCTGTTGGAATTGGCACCGTTCGCATTGCGCGGTGGTTGCCGTAGCTTCATCGGGCCAATCCCCTCGGCTAACTCTTGATGAATGTATGTAGTTGATGAAAGTAATAGTAGCATGAGTTCCTACCTGGTGTCAAGGAGAATTGAGAAAATCGTATCTCTCGTCAATTGACATGTAAACTTAACAAAAGTATAATATGATAATATGAATAAAAGTCCATTGCAAAAATACTTATATTCATAATTGAGGAGGATTATCGTATGGGGCAGACAAAAACAAGTTTTCGATGGAAATTAGCAGGACTTATGTTTTTTATTAGTTTTATTTCTTACATGGATCGAGTCAATTTATCAGTAGCCACTCCCACTATTATGCAAGAATTAGGCTTTAGCAAAATGGATATGGGATTTATTCAGACGGCTTTTTTTGTTGGCTATGCTTTTATGCAAATACCAGGTGGAATCATGTCTGAATTTTGGGGACATCGGAGGGTTCTGGCACTAGCAGCTACTTGGTGGTCAGCCTTTACAGTATTAACAGGAGCATGCAGTAACTTTACCTCATTTATTCTGGCGAGAAGTCTGTTTGGCATCGGAGAAGGTCCTATGGCACCTGCCTTTGGAAGATTTATTTACCGTTGGTTTAATAATAATGAAAAGGGGCGTGCTTCTTCATTTATGTTAAGCGGTGTATTTTTTGGACCGGTTGTTGGTCCAACACTTACGATCGTATTGATGATGAATTTTGGCTGGCGTTCCGTATTTGTTATTTTTGGTGGAGTAGGTTTACTATTGGCAGGACTTTGGTATTATTTAGCCAAGGATACTCCTCAGGATAGTAAATTTACCAATGCTGCAGAAGCAAGTTACATAGAAGAAGGTCTAATGGTAGATAGTGATAAAAAAGAACTGGCACCTTGGCGTGCTTTTTTGGGATCTTCTCAGTTTTGGGCTATTGGGATTCAATATTTTATAACGGATTATATTATGTATGTATTTTTAGCTTGGTTGCCATTATACTTAATAGAGGCTCAAAATTTTTCTTTGCAGAAAATGGGGATTGCTGCTTCTTTTCCTTGGGCGGCATTGTGTATAGTAACGGCTACATGCGGCTATATCAGTGATAAATTAGTCGCTTCCGGTGTGTCAAGGCATAAATCCCGCACTTTATTTGGCATTCTAGGACTAATTATCTGTTGTATAACTCTTTACCTGGGAGCAGTGGCAACTGTACCTTGGCTGAATGTATTATGGCTAACGATATCCTTGGGATCTCTTGGATTTACTTTTAATGCTTCATGGGCCGCCTGTCTTGATATTGGAGGTAAATTTGCTGGATCGATAACTGGCTGGATGAATTTCTGGGGGAATATGGGCGGCATTGCTGCTCCGGTTGCTACAGCATGGGTTGCAACGAATTATGGCTGGCAGGCAGCTATTCTGACAACTGCAGCTTCAGCCGTGATTGGCATTGTTGCATGGTTGGCTGTCAAGCCCGATAAGCCTTTAGTACTAAAGGAAAATAATAATCTTGAAAAGATTGCGTAGGAGAGATGCTAGATGTTAAAAGAATTTTCATTTGGTTTTGGTGATAGTGAAATTAAAGTAGCTTTGCCGGAAGAACGCGTTGTAAATGTTGTGGAAGGTAAACCAGCGAAAGCAGTTTCAGATGTAGAAGCTGCTGTTCGTGAGGTACTGAACAATCCAATTGGTACTCCACCTCTAAAGAATGTAATACAGCAAGGTGATAAAGTGGTCATCGTTGCTAGTGATATAACTCGTCAATGGGTGCGTCATGATTTGTTTTTACCTACTTTGCTGAATGAACTGAATAAAGCTGGTATACCTGATGAAGATATTTCCCTTATTGTTGCACTGGGCGCCCATCGCCATCATACTCATGAGGAAAATGTACTGACTTTTGGTCAGGAAATTGTGGAACGCATAGCGATCCTACAAAGTCATGCGCCAGAAACGGATGAATTTGTTTATGTGGGTCAAACTTCACGGGGAAAAGATGTCCATATGAATAAGCATGTAGTTAATGCCGATAAAGTCATTTTAACGGGCGGAATTGTTCATCATCTAATGGCTGGCTTTGGTGGCGGACGTAAAGCCATCATGCCAGGGATCTCCTCTTATAGCACGATTCAGGAAAATCATAGTCTATGTCTTCATACAGTAGTTGGACAGGGGGTAAGTCCAGAATGTACTGTTGGTAAATTGGAAAATAACCCTATGCATGCGGATATGCTGGAAATGGCAGAATTACTGAAACCAGCCTTTTTATTAAATGCAGTGTTTACACCAGAAGGTCAGTTTGCCTCTTTTGTTGCCGGTCACTGGCATGAAGCTTGG